>CP087990.1:2100000-2365300 GCA_021044545.1 Comamonadaceae bacterium M7527 | reverse complement strand
GGGCTGGCAGCCACCAGGGCGGTCGGCTTGTTATGCGCCACTTCTTGGGCAAAACTAGGCCCACTGAGTACGCCGGCCAACACATTGGGCGCAACACTTTGCAACACCTCATGCCCAAGCAAGCCTTGTGGCTGGTCACCTGCATCACCCAGGGCCTGCTCAAAACCTTTACAAAGCCACACCACAGGTGTTGTTTGGTTGGCCAAGGTTTGCAGCGCGCTGCGAAGAGCCGACATGGGCGTGGCGACCACCAGCAAGTCGTGCTCACTGGCAAGGCCAGCCAAATCTGGCTGGGCACTAAGGGTCAACTCGGGCGGTAACGCCACGCCTGCCAGGTAGTGGGTGTTTTCGCGCCGCGCTTGCATGGCTTGCAAGTGCGCGGGCTTACGCGTCCACAGCGTGACAGGATTACGCGAGCAAGCGCTCACGGCAACGGCCGTACCCCAAGCCCCCGCACCAATAACCAGTATGTTCACCGCAGACTTACTGAACCGTTGCCGAGCCTTCTCGAGCGCTGCGTTGCTGCTCGTACATGGCTTGGAAGTTGATTTCAGACAAATGCACAGGCGGGAAGCCCGCGCGCGTGACTATGTCTGAGACGTTGCCACGTAGGTAGGGGTAAATGATTTGCGGACAAGCCACACCCAAAATGCCGTCCATCTGTTCTTGTGGCAAGTCGCGGATTTCAAAAATAGCGGCCTGCTTGCACTCCACCAGAAACATGACTTTGTCGCTGACTTTGGTGGTGACGGTGGCAGTGACGGCGACTTCGAAAATACCATCGGCCAGATTTTGAGCCTCTACACCCAGCTGCACATCGACGTTGGGCGTCTCTTGCTCGAGAAAGATAGCGGGTGAATTAGGCTGCTCCAGCGACGCTTCTTTCAAATAGACGCGTTGGATTTGAAAGGTAGGGTTGCTGCTTTGCTCGTCTGCCATGTTGGTTGCCTGTGAGTTGAGTGTGTTGCAAAGCTGCCTATTATGGCAGCCCGGCAACGCAAACCCTTGGCAAACTTAGGCCTGAAGCAAGGCGAGCAGCTCGCCGGCCTGGTCCAGATCAAACAAGTCGTCGCAGCCGCCCACATGGCGCTCACCAATAAAAATCTGCGGCACCGTGCGTCGCCCTGACAAGTCCATCATCACCGCGCGCTGAGCGGGATCCTGATCAACACGGATTTCATTGAGATCGCCCACCCCTCTTTGTGCCAGCAGCTGCTTGGCCCTGATACAAAAAGGGCAGTAGCCAGTGGAATACATGGTGACTTGGGCCATAACAACGCTCAGCGGTAAATGAACAAGCTTAAATTGTTACGCTTTTTCCACTGGCAGGCTGGCTTCACGCCAAGCGCCCATGCCGCCTGTGAGTGAATAGACGCGCTCAAAGCCCAGTTTTTTGGCAGTTGCCACCGCACGGTTGGAGCGCGCGCCACTGGCACAGACCAACACAACGGGTGACTGCTTGTTTTTGACGCTGTCGGCCAACGCAGCTTCCAGCTTGTCTAGCGGCACGTTCTTGGCGCCCACAATATGGCCCTTGGCGTATTCATCGGTTGTACAAACGTCTACCACCACGGCTTTTTCTTTGTTCATCAGCTGCACCACAGCGTTGACACCCAGCGCGCTTTGGCCTGCGCCGCCATTCACGGAGGGCCACAACAACATCGCGCCCGAGGCCAAGGCCAACGCAAACAACATCCAGTTCTCAACAATAAAACTCACGGTATCGCCTTTCAAAGAATGCATAGATTCTAAAATGCAAAGCGTCGCGCACGTGCGCCGCACCATTTTTTTGATTGTTTTTAGGGATAAACATGTACCAACTGGTTTTAATACGACACGGTGAATCGACTTGGAACTTAGAGAACCGCTTTACCGGTTGGACCGATGTGCCCCTAACCGACACCGGTATTGCCCAAGCCAAAGAGGCTGGGCGCTTGCTAGCAGCTGAGGGCTTTGACTTCGATGTGGCCTACACCAGCATGCTCAAACGCGCCACCCACACACTGTGGCACTGCCTGGACAGCATGGATCGCACATGGCTGCCAGTGGTCAACGCCTGGCGACTCAACGAGCGCCACTACGGCGCTTTACAAGGTCTGAACAAAAGCGAAACCGCCAAACAGTTTGGCGACGAACAGGTGTTGGTGTGGCGCCGCAGCTTTGACACGCCACCGCCCGCGCTTGAGGCCACAGACCCGCGCAGCGAACGCGGCGACCTGCGCTACAAGCGCCTAAACCCCAACGACATCCCACTGACCGAGTGCCTGAAAGACACGGTAGCAAGGGTGTTGCCGTTTTGGGACGAGTCTATGGCCCCGGCCATCAAAGCGGGCAAACGTATTGTGGTGGCTGCGCACGGCAACAGCATTCGCGCCTTGGTAAAACACCTGGACAACATTTCCGACGACGACATTGTGGGTGTGAACATCCCCAACGGCATACCGCTGTTGTACACCCTGGACGCCGACCTAAAGCCCATTGGCAAGCGTTATCTGGGCGACCAAGTGGCCGTGCAAGCGGCCAGCGCCGCTGTAGCCAGTCAGGGCAAAGCCTAGGCCACATGAGACGGTGGCGTGCGTCAAGCCAGCACTGCCCTGCGGGACTTGCAGGGCGGTGTATAGTGGAAAAAGTGAATTTTTACAAGGTTTTGAACCATGGGGCATAAGCTCAAAATTGCAAGCTGGGTGGCCATTGGCGCGATGGCTGGTGCATTGACAACCATCCAACTGCAAGCTGTTGCACGCAACAACATCACGCCACTGCCACTGGAAGAACTGCAGCAACTTGCTGCCGTTTTCAGCATGATCAAGAGCGACTACGTGGAGCCCACAGACGAGAAAAAGCTCATCACAGATGCGATTTCCGGCATGGTCACCGGTCTTGACCCGCACTCAGCCTACTACGACAAAAAAGCGTGGAAAGAATTCCGCGAAGGCACGTCAGGCGCATTTGTGGGCGTTGGCATAGAAATCACCATGGAAGACGGCTTGGTGAAAGTCGTGTCTCCCATTGAGGACTCACCTGCCGCCGCCGCTGGCCTGATTACCAACGACCTGATCACCAAAATTGACGACACACCCGTCAAAGGTTTAACCATCACCGAGGCCGTCAAACGCATGCGCGGCGAGCCCGGCACGCAGGTGCGTTTGCAAATATTGCGCCGTGCCGACAACAAGTCATTCAGCGTTACCATCACCCGCGCGCGCATCGTGACGCGCAGCGTGAAGGGCAAGACCTTGGACAACGGCTACGCGTGGATACGCATCAGCCAGTTCCAAGACCGCACGGTAGGCGACTTTGCCGCCAAGCTGCAAGAATTGGCCACCGCATCACCCAACATGCGTGGCCTAGTACTTGACTTGCGTAACGACCCCGGCGGCTTGCTGGACGCCGCTGTGGCAGTGTCTGCCACCTTCTTGCCGGCTGATGTACCAGTGGTGTCGACCAACGGTCAGCTGGCCGAGAGCCGTTACGTCTTCCAAGCCAACCCGCGCTACTACTGGCGCAGAGGTGGTGCCGACCCTCTGACGCAGTTGGATAAACGCACCAATGGCTTGTTCAAGAAAGTGCCTATGGTGGTGTTGGTCAACGAAGGCTCAGCCTCTGCCAGCGAAATCGTGGCTGGTGCACTGCAAGACTACAAACGCGCCACCATCATGGGCAACCAAACCTTTGGCAAGGGCTCTGTGCAAACTGTGCGTGCTTTGGGCCCAGACACTGGTCTAAAAATCACCACCGCGCGCTACTACACGCCCAATGGCAGATCCATACAAGCCAAAGGCATAGTGCCAGACGTATTGGTAGACGAAACGCGGGAAGGCAATCTGCTGGCCGCCCTGTCTACCCGCGAAGCCGACTTGAACAAGCACCTGGAAAACGGTGTTGAAGACCCTGCAGCGGCAGCCAAGCGGGAAAAAGCCCGCGAGGCTGCGCAAGCCAGACTGGAAGAGCGCCAGCGTGAGAACCCTGGTGAGCGCTTAATCCCTGAGTACGGCAGCAAAGAGGACTTCCGACTGATTCAAGCCATCAACCACCTTGAGGGTAAGCCGGTGGCCGTGAGCAAAACGCTTAAGGCGCGCGAAACGTCACAAACTGAATAACGGCGACTCCACAGTGGTAGCACGCAGGCCGGCATAGCTTATGGACGATCAACAACTAAGCCGCTATGCGCGCCACCTTTTGCTAGCCCATATTGACGTTGAAGGACAGCAAACGCTGCTGGCCAGCCGCGTGTTGGTGGTAGGCATGGGCGGCCTGGGTAGTGCCGCAGCCTTGTACCTGGCCAGCTCAGGTGTGGGCCACCTCACACTCATAGATGACGACGTGGTGGACCTGACCAACTTGCAACGTCAGATTGCCCACACCACCGAGCGCATTGGCCAGCCCAAAGTTGTTTCAGGTGCGCACGCCATTGCGGCCATCAACCCAGACTGCGACGTACTAGCCCTGCACCAACGTGCTGATGACTGCTGGCTTAAAGCCAGCGTCGCAGGCTTTGACGCCGTGGTTGATTGCACCGACAACTTTGCAACTCGTCAAAGCATCAACGCGGCCTGCGTTGCAGCTGGCAAGCCCCTCGTCAGCGGCTCAGCCATTCAAATGGCGGGGCAACTGAGCGTGTTTGACACGCGCCAGCCCCAAAGCCCCTGCTACGCCTGTGTATTCCCAAGCCACCAGCCGCCGGGTGAGGCCAGCTGCGCGAGCATGGGCGTGTTTGCCCCACTGGTGGGAATAGTCGGCAGCATGCAAGCCAGCGAGACCTTGCAGGTGTTGCTAGGCCAAAGCCGCTTGGCGGGAGAGCTACTGCTCATACAAGCGCAAGGCACCCATGTAGAGCGTATGCGTGTGGCTAAGCGGTTGGGGTGCGAAGTCTGCGGCTGAGCAGCTAACGGCAGCGGCCATTCTTGCGCCGAAACGCCCGAGGTTCAACGGCCTTGGGGTTGGCGAACAAGCCCAAGCCTTGCAATTGGGCGGCTTGCTGCGCAGACTCATAGGGCCCGGCGTCGCCTTTAAAACGGTAGGCCCATGCATAGCCTTTGGAAACCATCCACCGCCCAACATCAGGATTACCTGCGTGGTCCAGGAGGCTTAGCCTTACCAGCCACCGACCATAGGTGTCTTTGCCCAGCCAAGTCACACCCAAACGCTGCCCGGCCAAGTGCACTGCCAGTGCCTGTTGGGATGCAACACCAAAGTCTTGGCACAACTCTGGCGCATCAATACCTTGCAGTCGCACCACCCATTTGTGGCGCTGTTGGCGGGCCGCATCTCCCCAGGGCTTTAACCAGGCAGAGTCGCCGTCGTACACGCGAACAGCTTGCGCCACGACAAAGGGCGGCGCACGTTCAGCCCATGCAAAGCCACACGCCATCAATGCGGCAAGCAGCAAGCCGCGTTTAAGCGCTAACAATCCAGCCCTCAAGTGGGTCAAGGTCAGCAGGTAAGCCGTAGCAGTGGTGGCCGTTGTCATGCTGCAGCTGCGCCCACGCTGCTTGCATCAAGCACATCAGTGCATCCAAAGCGTCGCCTTTACCGTCAGCGACTACTGCATCACGCTGGGCGTGACTCACGCGCAGACGCAAACCCAGCTTGGTATGGCCTGCCTCCAGGCGCGTGATGATGTCTTTGCGAGCCAGCAGTCTGGGCGCGTCTTGTTTAGCTGGCGTGTCGCTTTTGTAACTGCTTGTCCCCACGCATTCGCGTGCCAGCATGCCCGGATAAGCCTCTAATGCCACCTTGTGCCCCATAGCAGCAGCTGGCTGCAGCCCCGGGAAAGCAGCGCCTGCCCGCTGCAGCAGCGGCACGCCTGCATGCAGCATAAAGGCGACTGGTGGGTTAACCCACTTCATGGATGGGCTTGAGCCGGCTGGCTTGTCTGTGGCACGGTGGGCAAATTTGCCGCCCACCGGTCTGGCATCACAAAAGCCCGCAAAAGCGTCTCGAATGGCCTCACGACTGAGACTTTGGTAGTGGGCCATCAGTGCAGGCCACTGTGTGGGCCAGCCCAGCGTTTGGACCAGCTCACGCGGCAAGCCAAACGGCAAATCAAAACCACCTGTCCACTGCGCCTGGGCCACCAGGGCTTGTTCAGTGTCTGCCAACGTGGCACACAGCTCAAGGTGACTGAGTGTGACCACACCGCGACGCAGCTGACCCCAAGCCAGGACGTTGGGTTTGCGTTTGCTGGGAGCACTTGAAAAATCACAACCCAGCAGCACCGCCTGACAACCTGTGGACCGGCCGGCGCGCTTAGGCGCGGCCAATAATGGATGCTGTGGCCATCAACTCTTCAAGCAGCGCCAAAGACACCTCGCCTGACACAGAATAAGGGTCGAACTCGGGGCGTTCGGAGTACTTCAACACAATGGATGTGTTGAGCTTGGCCAGATTCACTTGACCCATGGTCCAGCCGCCAAAGCGGCGCTCACGGATTTCTTGGTAGTGCAACACCACCACGTCCTTGTGGCGCGGGTCTTTGGTAATGTGGTTGTACAGCTCGTTGACGGCTTCGCGACCGCCTTCGATGGCTTGCAAAAACATATCGCCGCCGTAGCACAAGATGCCAGTAATACCGTTGCTGATGTTGTGCCCACGTGAGGCACTCAATATGGATTCAATGGCACCTTGCGCGTTTTTGTCTACCGCGCGGCTAACGTATAAAAGTCTAACCAACATGACTTACACCTTCCTGGGAATGAGAGACAAAAACTCGCGGCGCAAATTGGTGTCTTTCAAAAACACACCGCGCATCACGGAGTTGATCATTTTGCTGTCCATATCTTTCACACCACGCCAGCCCATGCAAAAGTGACTGGCTTCCATCACTATGGCCAAGCCGTCGGGCTGCGTTTTTTCTTGTATCAAATCGGCCAGCTGAACCACCGCTTCTTCTTGAATTTGCGGCCGGCCCATGACCCACTCGGCCAAACGCGCGTACTTGGACAGGCCAATCACGTTGGTGTGTTCGTTGGGCAATATGCCTATATACACTTGGCCAATAACCGGACACAAGTGGTGGCTACAAGCGCTGCGCACGGTGATGGGGCCCACGATCATCAGCTCGTTCAAATGCTCAGCATTGGGAAACTCTGTGATGGCTGGCGCAGGCACATAGCGCCCGTTAAACACCTCTTTGAGGTACATTTTGGCCACGCGCCTGGCGGTGTCGCCCGTGTTGTGGTCATTCTCGGTATCTATCACCATGGCGTCCAGCACGCCTTGCATCTTTTCAGAGACCTCGTCCAGCAAGGCGTCTAACTCACCGGGCCTGATGACGCTGGAGATGTTGTCATTGGAGTGAAAACGCTGGCGATTGGCCTTTAAGCGCTCACGAATCTTGACCGATACCGGTACGCCTTCGTCTTCTGGGTTCATAAGTTGGGTCATTGTTGGTGCGCTAAAAAGGTGCAGATCGTGGCGGATGACCCGCAAGTCTACATTCAATGCCCAAATCGTATCACCCCCCAACAGCCAAACCGGTGGCCAGGTTCAAGCGGCCACAGATAGGCTAAGGGCATTGACCAGCGTGTCTGGTCGCTAGTAAGTGTGCCCGGTCAGCCACAGCGCGGTGCGCATCAGTGCAAAGGCCATGGCGTCCAGACCGCGCTCCCACCAACCGCGCCAACCCGTCTCGCGCGCCAGGCTCAGCGTCACCGTTTCGCTGTGCGCCCAAATGGTTTGCAACCTGTCGCGCAAGTCCTGGGCAAATTCCCTGTCGCTCACTTCAATATTGGCTTCCTTGGCCAATAGCAAGCTCAGTGGGTCCAGGTTGCTAGACCCCACAGTGGCCCACTGCCCGTCCACCACCGCAACTTTGGCGTGCAAGGCACTGGGTGAATAATGCGCCAACGCGATACCGGCCGCAGCCAGGCGTTTGTATATGGGCCTAGCCGCCCGAAACTGCATGAAATTTTCGTACCGCCCTTGCACCACGACATGAATCGCGACGCCCCTGGCGGCAGCTGCGTACATGGCACGGCGTATTTTGGCCCCGGGCACAAAGTAAGCCATGGCCATCCACACGTCTGTTCGCGCGTTGGCAATGGCTTGCAAATAAGCCTTTTCAATGTCGTGACGGTGTCGCGCATTGTCACGCAACACCAGCCGTGCGGCCGCGCCGCTAACCTGGGGCGTGTATCGCTTAAAGGCGTAAGGGTTGGTGATGAGCTTGCCTCTTATCAGGCCCGCCGCCGCGCGCCACATCACCTGCGCCCTGTCCTTAACGGCTTTTGCAGCCTGCCTTGGCTGGCCTTGCCACAAGCGTTGTATGGGCAAACGCTGCCACTGGCGCTGCATGGTCTCGCACACCTGCGCCACCAGAGGGCCTTGCACTTGCACAGCAAAGTCCAGGCGTGGGTGCAATAAAGGGCCAAGGGCAACATCCAAATAATCGTCTACTACGTTAATGCCGCCGCAAAACGCAAGCTCTTCGTCCACCACACACAGCTTGCGGTGTAAGCGCCGCCAGCGACTGGGAATGAGCAAACCAAAGGCCCCCAAGGGGGCGTGCCAGCGCCACTGCACACCCGCTTGCGCCCACCGCTGCTGCCACGCCTGCGGCACATGCGGTGTACCCACACCATCCAATACCACCTGCACGGTCAACCCACGCCTTGCAGCATCGGCCAAGGCCTGGGCAACGCTTAGCGCATCGCCGTCAAAGTCAAAAATATACGTTTCTAGCCGTACCTTGCTGCGAGCATTGGCCATGGCCTTGATCATGGCAGGGAACAAATCCCGCCCGCCCGCCAGCAGCTGTACGCTGTGTCCAAGCTCGGTGGCCATGTCAGGGCGAGAACGCTTCACACCACACCCTTTTGCATGTTGCAGGTGGCCAGCGCAACCGCAGCGGTCATGCCGCGCAAAGCCCCAAACGCGGCAACCATGAAATGGCCTCGGTGTTGGATGGTGAAAAACAACGCTGCATGGCCTGTGCCATGGGCAGCCACTCAAAGGCGGTGTGCTCGGCGCTGATACAAACTGGCAGCTGACTGGGAAGCGCCAAGCCAAACACACGCTCTGTATTGTGGGTCACCTGCGGCGCGTAGCGCCAACGCCACTGCGGGTAAATCTCGTAGATATTTTCTAGCTGCCAGTCTTGCAAGGTACAACCACGCGCGTGCGCATCAAGCCCCGTTTCTTCTAGCACCTCTCGGGCTGCGGCTTGCTCAAAAGGCTCGTCCAAAGCGTCCAAAGAACCCGTCACGCTTTGCCAAAAACCACTGTGGCCTGCGCGCTCAAGCAGCAACACGGGCACCTCGCTCCAGCATGGCCCAAGAGGCTTTGAGGGCTGCACATAAATGACTACCAACACCGACTGTGGAATTTTAAAAGCTTGGGTCGTTACCATCATGAGATAATACCAAGTTATTCATTTGCACGATGCCATGGACCACGCCCAGCACACATCCACACAGGTCTCAGACCCAAGCGCCATACCCGCCTCATTTGTAGTACTAATGGCCGCACTGATGTCCGTAGCAGCTATTTCCATAGACGCTATGTTGCCGGCACTGGGGCAGATTGGCATTGATCTGCATAGCGCTTACCCCAACCAGCCGCAGCTGATTTTGTCCGCCGTATTTGGCGGCATGGCCATTGGACAATTACTAGCAGGCCCTGTGTCGGATGCCATTGGCCGCAAGCCTTTGTTACTGGCCTGTTTGGCGTTGTACATGCTAGGTGCGCTGATTTGTTTGCTGGCCAGCACCATGGGCACCATGCTGGTAGGCCGCGTCATACAAGGTTTGGGGGCCGCTGGGCCTGTCGTGTCATGTGTGTCTATTGTGCGCGACAAGTTTCAGGGTCGCGAAATGGCCAAGGTGTTGTCGTTGGTGATGATGATCTTCATCATGGCCCCAGTACTGGCACCAGCGCTGGGCCAAGGCATTATGTTGTTCGCGCACTGGCGCATGATATTTGCGTTTTTTGTGGTGTATGCCTTGGCCGTTGGACTATGGGCCGCACTGGCACTACAAGAAACCTTGCCACCTAGCAAACGCACGCCTTGGCGAGTCGCCACCATTTGCAACGCTGCACACCAAGTTGTAACGCACAAAGCCACACGCAGCTACGCCCTTGCCATGGGCTTGGTGTTGGGCAGTTTCATTGGTTATCCGCTTTCAACCCAGCAAATTTTCCAAGTGCAGTTCCAAATTGGCAGCATCTTCGTGGTGTATTTTGGCCTGCAAGCCTTGGGCTTTGGCATGTCGTCGCTTTTAAACTCGCGCATGGTTGAGCGCGTGGGCATGCGTTTTATTGTGATTCGTGGCTTGTTGGCCATCATCGCACTGGGGCTTTTGATGGCGGCACTGAGCACTGTGATGGTGGTGCCCTTTGCCATGTTCTTTGCCTTTGGCTTGACGTCGCTGTTTTGTGTGGGGCTGCTACTGGGCAACCTCAACGCCTTGGCCATGGAGCACATGGGCCACATTGCAGGCACGGCCACCGCCATTATTGCAGCGGCATCCAACGTGGTGTCGCTCACCTTTGGCACGCTCATAGGCCAAGGCTATAACGGCACCCTAATGCCTGTGGCCCTAGGCTTTGCCACCTTGGGCAGTGCAGCACTGTGGCTGGTGCTGCGCGCTGAGCGCCTACAGACCCCGCCCGATCAGGCCTGAACGCTTAGTGGGAACGCCGGCGTTTTAACGCGTACAGCCATAGGGCCAAACACAATCGGTGTGGGTACACCGGTCAGCGTTTTGACCATGGCTTTGGCGGCCGTCATGATGGGCGCAACAAATGGCAAGCCACGCGGTGCGCCACCAAACAACTCGGGCTTGGCTGCGCTGGCGTAAGCGGCGCAATCGCCAACAGCAAACACATGGGGGTTGCTGGTTTGGCCCAACTCGTTGACGTGTATGCCGCGCCCCACCGCCAAGCCAGCCGCTTGCGCCAACGCGCCTCGTGCGCGCAAACCAACGGCTGACAACACCACATCAACCTGCACCACCTGGCCGTTGGCAAGAGTGACGCGCTTAGCCCCCTGTGGCGTGGCTTGCACGCTTTGCGCGGTGGTGCCTAGGTGAAACTGCACACCCAGGGCGCTTAAAGCTTGTTGTAAGCCATGGCTTTGCTCTACGGCCAACAGATTGGCCAAGGGGCGCTCGCCGGGGTCTACCACGTGCACTTTATGCCCACCCGTGCTGAGGTCGTTGGCAAACTCGCTACCAATGAGACCCGCGCCCATAATAAGTACTGATGCGCGCTCGGAGTGTATAACCGCGTCTAGCGCGAGCCTAAACGCGGCATAGTCGTCCCAGTTATTGACCGACAACACGTGCTCGTCACCAGGCATGCTCAGGCGAATGGGGTCAGCGCCAATGGCCAGCACCAGCTTGGCATAGGCCACCTCACCGGCGCTGGTGTGCAGCGTGTTGGTCGCTGTGTCAATCGACAACACCTGCGTGTTGGCCATTAACTGCACACCCACTTTGTCTGCCTGCGCAGGCCCTGGTACACCCATCAAGGCGTCAACCGACTTGTTAAGCGCAAAGGCGTTGGACAACATGGGTTTGCTGTAGAAGTCCCCACGGCCCTCGCTGATTACAACAATCGGAGCGTCTGGCGCGACCGCGCGCAGCTCACGGGCAACCGTCCAACCGGCTAGGCCTGAGCCAACAATTGCGATTGGCCTGGCTGTGGTGCTGCTGGCAGCTGAAATGGTCGGGTTGCTCATGATTTGCTCCTGTATCTAACGGTTAAATTTCGACGGCTTCAAAGTCGGCCTTGGCCACGCCACAGTCAGGGCACTCCCAGGACTCGGGCACGTCGGCCCATAGCGTACCAGCGGCGATACCGTCTTCGGGGCGGCCCAAGGCCTCGTCGTATACAAAGCCACAAACAATGCAAAGGTATGTTTTCATGATGGTTCTCTTGTCAGTTCTTTAAAATCGTTGTGAGGTTGTTCAATTAAGCGTTGGCAAAGGCGTTGGCGGCCTCCAGGGCTTTCTTGTAATGGTTGGCATGACGCTCTTCGACTTTGGCCAAAGCGGCAAAGCGCTTGGCTGCCTTTTCCAGCACCGCCTTGAATTGTTCTGCGTGCTCCTTGCTCTCGGCAATCTGCTCGTCAAACTCAGCCACCGCGGCACTATTGCCCTCTTGTACTGCCAAGTGGCGAAACTTGGGGTACATCTCGGTGTACTCGTAGGTTTCTCCCTCAATGGCTATTTCCAGCGCCTTGGCAGGTGTGAGCTTTGACTTGGGGTACAACAAATCCAAGTGGCCAAAGGCGTGCTGCACCTCTTGGTCGGCTGTCGCCTCAAAGGCCTCGGCAGTGGCAATGTCACCGGCTTGACGCGCCACCTTGGCAAAGTAACGGTACTTGATATGGGCCATAGACTCACCGGCGAATGCGGCCTCGAGGTTTTGGACGGTTATGGAGTTGGCGTTGTTCTGGCTCATTTGCGTGCTTTCTTTCTTAGGTTAGCGGTTGGTATGGGTGCTATTGTGAGCGTGCATAATCAATCTGTAAAACAGATAATTACGATCACTTTAATCGTTTTATCCGATTGTGTTAAAACCCAATGACCTATGGCAACCAACACCTTTCAATCTGCCTCCAACCTGTCGCTTAAGCAGCTGCATTACTTGATAGCAGTAGCCAAAACGCTGAACTTTACGCAGGCTGCCAAAGCCTGTTTTGTGACTCAGTCCACGCTGTCTGGCGGCATACAAGAGCTTGAGCGTCAACTGGGCACCTCCTTGTTAGAGCGCAACAACAAGCACGTCATGCTCACCCCCATTGGCCACGATGTGGTGGCACGCGCCCAAACACTGCTGAGCATGGGTGCCGACTTACTAAGCGCGGTAGCCTTGGCCAATGACCCCAATAACGCCACCCTGTCGTTGGGGGCCATACCCACTATTGCGCCATTTTTGCTACCCAACTTGCTGCGCGGCTTGCGCCTGGAGGCACCACAACTGAAAGTGTTTCTGCGTGAAGACCAAACAGACTACCTGCTGCAAGCCGTCGACAATGGCGCGCTGGATGCAGCCATCATTGCCCTACCCATGGACGTGGGGCGGCTACATACCTGGCCACTGTTTGACGAGGAGCTATGGCTGGTCAGCGCCACATCAGAGGCGGCCACAGCCACGCAAGCGCCCACACTGCGGGGGCTAGACACACACAAGCTCATGTTATTGGGCGAAGGTCACTGCTTGCGCGACCACACCATACAGGCCTGCACGACGGCACGCAAAGGACGTGCAACCACGCTATCTGACATTGAAGCCAGCAGCGTGACCACATTGGTACAAATGGTCGAAGCTGGCTTGGGCCTGTCTATGCTGCCTAGCATGGCGATCAAGGCCGGCATCTTAAAAGCCAGCGGTGTGGTGGCCAGACCCTTTGCCTCACCTGCACCCAAGCGCACAGTGGCCTTGGTCACCCGCCCAACGCTTGTTGACCATACGATATTGGCACAAGTACGCACACTGGCGCAAAGCTTGGGCCAACCAAGTGCCACTGGCGCCAAGCGCAGTAAAACCACAGCAAGGTAACGCTTGCTACACTATGCATTCCCTCAATAAAACTTTGGAGACTTTGATGAAAAAAATAATGACCGCAGCAGCAATAGCCTTGGCCATGTGCGCTGCACCAATTGCAGCCCTTGCTGCATCGGCGACAAAGGTGGTGATTCAGGTGAGCGACAACACACCACAAAAGTGGAACCTGGCGCTCAACAATGCCAACAACGTTTTGAAAGCCGTACCCGGGTCCGAGGTTGAGATTGTTGTGTACGGACCAGGCATTGGCATGCTCAAGGCAGACGCAACCGTTGCCAACCGCATTGCGGCAGCCAGCAGCGCTGGCATCAAGGTCGTGGCCTGCCAAAACACCATGCGCGGCCAAAAGCTCACTGCAGCAGACATGCACGCCGATATTGGTTACGTGCCAGCTGGTGTGGTGGAGATCATGACCAAACAAGCCGACGGCTGGAGCTACCTGCGCCCCTAAACGGCTTTTACGCTCGAATAAAAAGCCACCCATTGGGTGGCTTTTTTATGCCGGGTCGCGCCTGTTACGCAGCGGCTTGCGTGTTGCGCAGCTTGATGTGCAACTCGCGCAACTGCTTGTCATCCACAGATGATGGCGCTTGCGTCAACAAGCACTGCGCACGCTGAGTCTTGGGGAAGGCTATCACATCGCGAATACTCTCAGCGCCCGTCATGAGTGTGACTATGCGGTCAAGGCCAAAGGCCAGGCCGCCGTGCGGTGGTGCGCCATATTGCAGGGCATCCAGCAAGAAACCAAACTTGAGCTGTGCTTCTTCAGCGTTGATACGCAGCGCATCAAAAGCTTTTTGCTGCACGTCAGCTCTATGGATACGCACAGAGCCACCGCCCACTTCCCAGCCATTGATAACCATGTCGTAGGCTTTGGACAAGCACTTTTCTGGCGCTGTTGCCATGTAATCTTCGTGCCCGTCTTTAGGTGCTGTAAACGGATGGTGCACGGCAGACCAGCGCTGGGCGTCTTCGTCAAACTCAAACATGGGGAAGTCAACCACCCACATGGGTGCCCAGCGGTCTTCAAACAAGCCCGACTTACGGGCGAACTCACTATGGCCAATTTTGATGCGCAGTGCACCGATAGCGTCATTGACGATGCGTGCTTTGTCAGCGCCAAAGAAAATGATGTCGCCGTTTTGCGCGCCTGTGCGCTGCAAAATGGTCTCAATGGCTTGGTCGTGCAGGTTCTTGACTATGGGGCTTTGCAGGCCATCACGCCCCTGTGCCACATCGTTCACCTTGATCCAAGCCAAGCCCTTGGCGCCGTAAATCTTTACAAACTCGGTGTAGCCGTCAATCTCGCCACGGCTCATCTCGCTGCCACCAGGCACACGCAAGGCCACCACACGACCATTGGCCATTTGGGCAGGCACTGAAAACACCTTAAAGTCCACCGTTTGCATGGCGTCGGTCAGCTCGGTAAACGCCAATTTGACACGCAAATCAGGTTTGTCAGAACCGTATTGGTGCATGGCATCGGCGTAGGTCATGACGGGGAACTCGCCCAAGTCAATGGCAAGTACCTCTTTGAACATGTTGGCCACCATGCCTTGGAACATGTCGCGAATTTCTTGCTCGCCCATAAAGGACGTCTCAATATCAATCTGGGTGAATTCAGGCTGACGATCGGCGCGCAAGTCTTCATCGCGGAAGCACTTGGTGATTTGGTAGTAGCGGTCGTAGCCAGCCACCATCAACAGCTGCTTGAACAGCTGTGGCGACTGTGGCAGCGCGAAGAACTGACCATCGTTCACACGGCTGGGTACCAAGTAATCGCGCGCGCCTTCGGGCGTGCTCTTGGTCAGCATGGGCGTTTCAATGTCTACAAAACCGTTGCTGTCTAAAAACTTGCGGATTTCCATGGCCACGCGGTAACGCAACATGAGGTTGCGCTGCATGGCGGGGCGGCGCAAGTCCAATACACGGTGGGTCAAACGTGTGGTCTCTGACAAGTTGTCGTCGTCCAGCATGAACGGCGGCGTGACAGACGCATTGAGCACTTCCAACTCGTGGCACAACACCTCAATCTTGCCGCTCTTGATTTGGTCGTTGACGGTGCCGTCTGGTCGTGCGCGCACCAGGCCCGTAATACGCACGCAAAACTCGTTGCGAATGTCTTCGGCAATGGCAAACATGGCTGCACGGTCGGGGTCACACACCACTTGCACATAACCTTCACGGTCGCGCAGGTCGATAAAAATAACACCACCGTGGTCACGGCGACGGTTGACCCAGCCACACAGGCTAACGGTTTCGCCCATTTGGGCTTCGGTTACCAAACCGCAATAGTGGGTACGCATGGCCATCTTTTTTTCCTCGTCTTTCGCTAAATAGTAACTGTGGGTAGCCGCCGCTTAGGCAGCGTTGTTGCCACTTGCCTGTTGCGCTGCAAGCGCTTTGCGCGCCAACAGCTTTTTGTTTTCACCTGGCACGATCACACCCATGGAAATCACATAGGTCAGGGCCTCGTCCACGCTCATGTCCAGCTCCTGGCAGTCCGATGCCTTCACCATCATCATGTAGCCACTGGTTGGGTTGGGGGTGGTGGGCACGTACACACACACATGCTCACCATCCAAATGCTTGGCCACGCTCTCACCAGGCGCGCCCGTTAAAAAGGCTACTGTCCAGGTACCCTCACGCGGCCACTGCACGAGCAAGGCTTTGCGAAACGCATTGCCTTTTTCAGAAAACAGCGTGTCAGATACCTGCTTAACGGCTGAATAAATAGAGCGCACCACCGGTATGCGGTTGAGTAAACCATCCCACCACTGCATGAGCTTGTTGCCCACAAAGTTGGAGGTGAGCGCGCCAATGAGCAGCACCACCATCAACGCAAACACCACGCCAATGCCTGGAATGTAAAAGCCCAATACATATTCGGGCTGCCAATGCGTGGGCAATATTTGCAGCGTTAAGTCAAGGGTTTGCACCACCCAGTTGAGCACGCCAACGGTGATGATCAGTGGCACCAGCACCAACAAACCAGCGAACAACCATTTGCGTAAAGAAGACATGGGGTGGCGACAACCTCTAAAAATTAAGTGGTGCTGCCAGCTGCAGCGCTGGGCGCCGCAGCAGCAGGCGATGGTGTGCTGGCTGCCGGGGCCGTAGCAGATGATGCCGACGATGTGGAAGTTGCAGCAGCACTGGATTGTTCACCACTGCCCGCGGATGCGCGCTCTTTTGACGAGCCCTCTTTTGAGCCACCGTCTTTTTGTGCGCCATCTCTGAAATCCGTCACATACCAGCCAGAGCCCTTAAGCTGGAAGCCAGCGGCTGTTACTTGCTTTTCAAATGACTCGGCTTGGCAAGATGGGCACTGTGTGAGTGCGGGGTCAGACATTTTGCGCAACACGTCTTTGGCAAAACCACAAGCGGCGCATTTGTAAGCGTAAATGGGCATGGGGACGACAGATTAGAGGGGCGCGTGAACGGCCACGGCCAGCAAGCCCCAACATTGAGGCAACCCGTCATTATAAATTCTGCAAAGCCCCAAAACCAGCGCGGTTGATAGGTTTAAGGCCTGTAACGGCGCCTAGCCCGCTAAAACACACCAAACACCTGCATTTGCCACAGTATTTGCATCACCACCAAGCCCAGCACAAAGCCAATACCTGCGTACATCAGGCCGCTTAGCAAACGGTTGGTCCGGCGTTGCTCTTGCACCAGTGCTTTGAGCTCACCGCGCATATCCTGTGGCTTTTGTTGCAAATAGTCAGATACCAGACGCGGCAACGCCGGCAGTATCTTGGCAAGCTGGGGGGCCTCTAGCTTGAGCTGATCCAAAAACCGCTTAGGTCCGATTTGGTCCAGCATCCATTTTTCCAAAAATGGCTTGGCGGTTTGCCACAGGTCCAGGTCGGGGTCCAGCTCGCGGCCCAGGCCTTCGATATTGAGCAGGGTCTTTTGCAGCAATACCAGTTGCGGCTGAATCTCCACATGGAAGCGGCGCGAGGTTTGAAACAAACGCATCAACACCATGCCCAACGAAATTTCCTTCAAAGGCCTGTCAAAGTAGGGCTCGCACACGGTGCGCACGGCAGCCTCCAGCTCATCCACACGGGTATTGGCAGGCACCCAGCCAGATTCAATATGCAACTCAGCCACGCGTTTGTAGTCACGCCTAAAAAACGCAGTAAAGTTTTGAGCCAGATACTCTTTGTCCACTTGGGTCAGCGTGCCCACAATGCCAAAGTCCAAAGAGATGTACTGCCCAAGCGTTTCGGGCTCAATGCTGACTTGTATATTGCCGGGGTGCATATCGGCATGAAAAAAACCATCCCTGAATACCTGCGTAAAAAAGATGGTCACGCCGTCTTTGGCCAACTTGGCCATGTCAACACCGGCATCTATCAAACGCTGCTTGTGGCTAATGGGCACACCCTTCATGCGCTGCATCACAATGACAGTGGTGCTGCACAAATTCCAGTACATGGTGGGTATTTGAATCACCTCAACGTCTGTCATGTTGCGGCGCAGCTGCGCGGCATTGGCAGCTTCGCGCACCAAGTCAAGCTCGTCGCGCAGGTAGTTGTCAAACTCAGCCACCACCTCGCGAGGCTTTAGACGCTTGCCGTCTACCGACACGGCTTGCACCCATTTGGCCATGGTGGCCATCAGCTGCAAATCTTTGTCTATGACTTTAAGCATGCCTGGGCGCAATACCTTGACGGCGACTTCCTCACCGCCTGGCAGCACCGCAAAGTGCACTTGGGCGATAGAGGCACTGGCCACTGGCGTTTGGTCAAAGCTGGCAAACAACTCACCCAGGGGCTTGCCAAAGGCTTGTTCAATTTGGGCAACCGCCACTGCACTGTCAAACGGCGGCACGCGGTCTTGCAGCTTGGCCAACTCGTCGGCAATGTCTGGCGCCATCAAGTCTCGACGAGTGCTAAGCACTTGACCAAACTTGACAAAAATAGGCCCCAAACTTTCTAGCGCCAAACGCAAGCGCTGGCCTCTTGGGACACTGTAGCTGCGCCCCAACGACAACACACGCCCAACGGTGTGCACCCACGGTTTTGCAAAATTGCTCAGCACAATTTCGTGCAGACCAAAGCGCCACACGGTCGACAAAATAAGAAGGCCACGAAACCAGTGGCTCATAGCGGTGTCACCTCGTTACCAGCTACCGGTGAACGTCTGGCCACAAAGCTTTTGGCCGCATCTACAAGCCGCGTAGCCGCAGTGGTTAGCCACACGGCAGGTGCATCACCCACGACACGGGCCAGGTCGTCCTCTATGTCCCAGCGCACATGTTCTTTAAGCCAGCCCAACTCAGCAGCCAACATCACGTCGCCGTGGATATCAAACTCAGGTTGCTGGCCTTGCATCACCGCTGTGGCGATTTGCGACACAGGCGCATTGCGCATGTCAATGCGCAAGTCTGGCTCTGTGCCACCCTGGTCGGGGGCTGTCATCAACAAGCCGGCGGGACTGATAACAAGCTGCACCTGCAAGCCACCCCATGCAAACCCAATACGCTTGCCTTTGTGCCTGGCCAGGCGCGCGGTGGCTTGTGGCTCCTGGTCTAAAACGTGGTTGACCAGCAACAGCGCTTTGTTTTGCGCCTCAGCCAACAGCCAGCTTGGGGGCGGGTTACTGTCCATAAAGCGCTGCACGCCGTCTAACAACTGCAGCGGCAAGGCCGCCAAGGTGTCTAAGCTGGGTAGCGCGTGGCGCGACGATGCGGCTTTGGAGTGCGGTGCGTTTGTCATGGTCCAATTGTGCCGGATTTGTGTGTCCCAGCTCCAATAACAAACGCCCTGCTGACAAATCAGACAGGGCGTTGTCACAGCGAGGCTGCGTTGAATGCTGTCAGGCGTTAGCCCAGTGCCTGCACACCAGCTACCACCCAGCCACCGGGGCCGCTCATGGGGCGGGTAACGTTCCAGACCTCACGGAAGGGTGTGGGGCCAGCGTCGGCGCTTTCGCGAATCAAACCATTGAATTCAACACTGGCCATGTAGTGGCCTGCGATTTCTTCAATACCCAGCAACTGCGCATCCAGCTTTAACACCTCTGTGACATTGGGCTGTCCATTGCTGTGGGCATCGCGTTCGTTGAGCTGCTGCTGGATGTTGGCCACCATCTCGTCGGTCATCATGGCGCGCAGGCTGTCTACGTCCGAGGCGTCCCAGGCTGCTTGCAGCGTGGTGAAGTTGCGCTTGCACGCATTCAGAAAGCCCATGGTATCAAAACCCTCTGGCACACCCCACATCTGGTTGCCCAGCAAGCCGGAGCCAATCACACTACCGGCACTGCCGCCAGTGTTGCTGGCCTCCCAAGGCCTGGCCGACGCGTCATTGCCCACGTTTTTGGCATCGTAACCGCGGTACATGTTGGCGCCGCCTGCACCTGCTGGTGCCATACGCGGACGACTCAGCATGCGGAACACAAACACGCCTGCCATCACCAACAGCGCAATCATCAATATGTTGCCAAACTCGGCGCCCAAGCCCAATGAGCTGGCCAACCATGCCAGGCCAAGGCCAGCCGCCAGGCCGCCAACCACGCCCCCCATACCGCCAAAGCGGCTACCGGCGGCTCCCGCCGCCTGCGCAGGAGCGGCAGGCGTGCTGGGCGGCGCAGCCTGACGCTGGGTCACCTTGCTGGACTGCTTGCCAAATGAAAAACCACCCATGCGCTTGGCCGAGGCGTGCGTTGTGGCCAACGCCATCGCCACAGTTACCAAAATCACCCATACATGTTTCATCGTTACTCCAGTGTCTCGAATATTTGTTTAACCAACTTTGCGTCCGGCATGCAGTGCAACCACGCCGCCGGTCATATTGTGTACATCGACATGACCAAAGCCCGCCTCAACCATCATGGCTTTGAGCGTGTCCTGATCGGGATGCATGCGTATGGACTCCGCCAAATATTGGTAGCTTTGCGCGTCGCCAGCTATCAACTGTCCCAGTTTTGGCAAAACCTTGAAGGAGTAAAGGTCGTATAGCCCTGCCAGAGGCTTGGCTACTTTGGAAAACTCCAACACCAGCAATTTGCCGCCTGGCTTTAACACCCTGCACATTTCGCGCAATGCACCGTCTTTATGCGTCATGTTGCGCAGACCAAAGGCCACGCTCACGATGTCAAACCGTGCGTCTTCAAACGGCAAGTGTTCCGCGTCGCACACTGTGGTGGGCAACACCACACCCGCGTCTAACAACCTGTTGCGCCCTTCGTTCAGCATGGCATGGTTGATATCCGTGTGCACCACCGTGCCGGTAGGGCCTACCTGCTTGGCAAAGCCCATGGCCAAATCACCCGTGCCACCTGCAATGTCCAGAACCTGCTGCCCTGGCAATGCGTTGCCCACGGTCAGCGTGTAGCGCTTCCACAATCTATGCAAGCCGGCCGACATCAAGTCATTCATGATGTCGTACTTGGGCGCGACCGAGTCAAACACTTGGCGCACATGTTTGGCCTTATCGGCCTCGTTGACAGTCTTGAATCCGAAATGTGTTTGAGTCATGGGTGTAGTGTAGTAGCCCCAACCATCATGATGCGCAGCTACCACCTGCTTTCGCAGGCGCCATGGGCGCGTCGCGATCGACGCCGGCGGCTTGCAGTTTGGCCACATAGTCGGCCTCATAAGTGGCTTGTTTGGTAGCCAGCTCATGCAAGTAAGGCCAAGCAAATAGGCCGCTGTCATGGCCGTCGGTGAAAGTGGGTTTAAGGGCATAGTTGCCCACCAGCTCCAGGTCAACAATGCCCACTTCAGCCTTGCCGGTTTGCAGCACCTCTTGGCCTATGCCGTGGCCGCGCACTTCGGCAGACGGCGAGTACACGCGCAACAACTCAAACGGCACCTTGAAGCTGCCTTCGCCTTCGTAAGTTAGCTCCAGCAGGCGGCTGACCTGGTGCAGCACCACGTCTGTAGGTACTGGGCCTGATTTGTGTGGCGTAAAAGTGTCTTGGCTCATGGTGCGGCTGCTGGTTGAACGGTTGGGAATTGCTGGTCAAGCGCCAACGCCAAGGACACGGGCAGTGTGCCTGCGCGCGTTTGGCGGCGTATGTGGTCTGTGGGGCAGGTTTGGCGGGCTGCCGCACCCCATATGGGATTGGGAAAGTGTCTGTCGTCTGCAAAGCGCGCAATGATGTGCCAGTGCACATGGGCCACCACATTGCCAAGGGAGGCGACATTCACTTTGGTGGGCGCCATGACCTCTCGCAGCACAGCCTCGCAAGCCCACACCACGGCCATGATGTGGTCACGCACAGCGGGGGGCAAGTCTGTCATTTCGGCTGCGTGCTGGTTGGCGATAACACGCACAAACCCGGGATATTCAGCCTCTGCAGGCAGCACCACACGGCAGTGCGCGTCGCGCCACACCAAGTCGCCGCCATCGTCGGTGCACAACAGGCATTCAAGGGACTTGCTCGCGTCGGTCATACCAGTACGCGCTCAATGCCGCCGTTGTTGGCCTGGGCCACGTACTCTGGCATCCAGTTCTCGCCCAATATCTGGTTGGCCATTTCCACCACCACATAGTCGGCCTCCAGCAAGCCGTTGTTCAAGTCGTCGCCGTAGCGGCTCAGTCCTTGCAAACAGCTGGGGCACGAGGTGAGAATTTTGGTAGGTTTGCTGGTGGCCGGCACCGCTTGTTCAGCCTTGAGAGCCACCAGTTGCTGTTCGTTCTTCAGCAGCTCTTCTTCCTTGCGAAAGCGCACCTGGGTGGAGATGTCTGGGCGGGTAACGCCCAAGGTGCCTGACTCACCACAACAGCGGTCGCTCTTGACCACGGCGTCGCCCACCAATGCCTTGACCGTCTTCATGGGGTCTTGCAACTTCATGGGTGAGTGGCATGGGTCATGGAACATGTAGCCGTTGTTGGTACTAAGCGTAATGCCCTTTTCCAGCAAGTACTCGTGAATGTCAATGATGCGGCAACCCGGGAAGATGCGGTCAAATTGGTAGCCTTGCAGCTGGTCGTAGCAGGTACCACAGCTCACCACCACGGTTTTGATGTCCAGGTAGTTCAGCGTATTGGCCACGCGGTGAAACAAGACCCGGTTGTCGGTAATCATTTTCTCGGCTTTTTCAAACTGGCCGCTGCCACGCTGCGGGTAGCCGCAACACAGGTAGCCCGGCGGCAGCACGGTTTGAACGCCTGCATGCCACAGCATGGCTTGCGTGGCCAGCCCCACCTGACTGAACAAACGCTCAGAGCCGCAGCCGGGGAAGTAAAACACCGCCTCGGTATCAGCCGTCGTGGCCTTGGGGTCTCGAATGATGGGTACGTAATCCGCGTCTTCAATATCCAACAACGCGCGCGCTGTCTTTTTGGGCAAACCGCCGGGCAGCTTTTTGTTGATGAAGTGAATCACCTGCTCTTTAATGGGCGCTTTGCCAACCGTTGCTGGTGGTGCTGCCGTTTGCTTTTTGGCGGCCATTCCCAGCAAGTCATTGGCCCAGCGCTGGGCACGCATACCCACGCCCACCATAGCTGCGCGTGCGAACTTGATGGTCTCGGGGTTGGTGGCGTTGAGCATAAACATGGCCGCAGCGTTGCCTGGCCTGAAGCTCTTTTGCCCCATCTTGCGCAACAGGTTGCGCATGTTCATGGAGACTTCGCCAAAGTCGATGTCTACCGGGCAAGGCGACAAACACTTATGACACACGGTGCAGTGGTCGGCCACATCTTCAAACTCTTGCCAATGCGCGATTGAAATGCCACGGCGTGTTTGCTCTTCATACAAAAACGCCTCCACCAGCAAGGAAGTGGCCAAAATCTTGTTGCGTGGGCTGTACAGCAAATTGGCGCGTGGCACATGGGTCGCGCATACAGGCTTGCACTTGCCACAGCGCAAGCAGTCTTTCACGCTGGCAGCAATTTCGCCAATATCTGATTGCTGCATGATCAACGATTCATGCCCCATCAAGCCAAAGCTGGGCGTATAGGCGTGGCTCAAGTCGGCCACGTGGGTATCTGGCGACAAGCTGAGGCCAGCTGGCATCACGCTGTCACGCAGCAACTTGCCTTTGTTGAAATGGCCGTTGGGGTCTACGCGCTGCTTGTAGTTGGCAAACGGCGCCAGCTCGGCGTCGGTCAAAAACTCCAGCTTGGTAATACCGATGCCATGCTCGCCAGATATCACGCCATTCAGGGAGCGGGCCAGCACCATAATGCGGGCCACAGCCTCATGGGCGGTTTGCAGCATGGCGTAATCGTCGCTGTTAACGGGCAAGTTGGTGTGCACGTTGCCGTCACCAGCGTGCATGTGCAGCGCCGCCCACACGCGCCCCTTGAGCACGCGCTTGTGAATGGCGTCAAGTTCGGCGGCAATGGGCGCAAAGGCAGCGCCAACAAACAAAGCGTGCAATGGCTTTTGCAGTTGCTCTTTCCAGCTGGCACGCAGCTCGTGGGTTTGCAGCTGCTCAAACAAAACGTCAATACCGTCAAGCCACTGCTGCCACTGCGCACGCACACCTGCAATCACGCCGTTGGCTTGCGCCACACGGTCTTCCAGCCACTCTAGGGCGGCGTCGGGGTCATCGCTGCGGCCAAGCGGCAGTTTGGGCTGGTTTACAAATTCGGTCAGTGCATCGCACAGAGCCAGCTTGTTACGCAGCGACAGCTCGATGTTGATGCGCTCTATGCCATCTGTGTACTCGCCCATACGCTCAAGCGGTATCACCACGTCTTCGTTGATTTTGAAGGCGTTGGTGTGGCGGCTGATAGCGGCAGTGCGCTTGCGATCAAGCCAGTACTTCTTTCTAGCCTCAGGGCTAATGGCCACAAAGCCTTCGCCGCTGCGGCTGTTGGCCATGCGCACCACCTCAGAGGCCGCGCGCGCTACCGCGTCGGCGTCGTCCCCCACAATGTCGCCCACCAACACCATCTTGGGCACGCCCACACCGCCACGCTTGCTCTTGGTGGCATAGCCAACGGCTTTGAGGTAGCGGTCGTCCAGGTGCTCAAGGCCAGCCAGCAATGTGCCGCTGCGCTTTTGCTCGGCGAACATGAATTCCTTGATGTCGACAATGCTGGGCACAGCGTCTTTGGCGTTGCCAAAAAACTCCAAACAAACGGTGCGCGTGTGCGCAGGCATACGGTGTACCACCCAGCGTGCACTGGTGATCAAGCCGTCACAGCCCTCTTTTTGTATGCCTGGCAGGCCAGACAAAAACTTGTCGGTCACGTCCTTGCCCAAGCCTTCTTTTCTAAAGGCCTTGCCTGGAATTTCCAGGGTCTCTGTACGCACCGGTGTTCGACCGTCTGCCTCAAAATAGGCCAACTCGAACACGGCTTTGTCAGCATCGTGAATCTTGCCCAGGTTGTGCCCCACACGCGTGACCTCTAGCCACTGCGCGTCAGGTGTGACCATGCGCCAAGACGCCAAATTGTCCAGCGCAGTACCCCACAGCACAGCCTTTTTACCGCCGGCATTCATGGCGATATTGCCACCAATACAAGACGCCTCAGCCGATGTGGGGTCTACCGCAAATACAAAGCCGGCGCGCTCTGCCGCATCGGCCACGCGCTGCGTGACCACGCCTGCCTCACTCCAAACCGTGGCCACTGGCTCATCGAGGCCTGGCAGTTTCACCATTTCCACCTCGGTCATGGCTTCCAGCTTTTCGGTGTTGATCACCACCGACTTCCAGGTCAGCGGAATCGCGCCACCTGTGTAGCCCGTGCCGCCGCCGCGCGGAATAATCGTAAGGCCCAGCTCAATACTGTCGCGCACCAATTGGGCCATTTCGGCCTCGGTATCTGGTGTCAGCACCACAAACGGGTACTCCACACGCCAGTCTGTAGCGTCTGTTACGTGGCTCACACGAGACAAGCCGTCAAACTTGACGTTGTCTTTGGCAGTGTGATGTTTAAAACGGCGCGATACCTTGGTGCGCAGCTTGGCCATGTCGTCAAAGGCTGCAGAGAAGTCGGCAATCGCCTTGCCGGCGGCATCGGTTAGCTCTTGCACCAGCGCGTCGCGTACGGCATCTTCGCCAGGTGTGCGGCGCTTTTGCACCTCGGCCATGCGGTGGCGCAAAGCCTCGACCAAGGCGCGACGGCGTTTGGGATTGGCCAGTAAATCGTCTTGCAGGTAGGGGTTGCGTTGTACCACCCACATGTCGCCCACTACCTCGTACAACATACGCGCAGAGCGGCCAGTGCGGCGTTCCTGGCGAAGCTGGTTGAGCAGCTCCCAAGCGCGTTTACCCAACAAGCGCACTACGATCTCTTGGTCAGAAAACGATGTGTAGTTGTAAGGGATTTCACGCAGTCTTGGCTCGTGAGACTTGGCTGCTGCTAGCAAACTGTGGGGGACCGTGGCGTTCATATGGTTTTCTGTAGTAATTAGCCTCTATTATCCCCAGCATCAATCACCCTATGACCTTCCCTACCTATATTGCTCACAGAGGCGCTGGCAAGTTGGCACCTGAGAACACATTGCCAGCGTTTCAGCTGGCGGCGCAGCTGGGACACAAAGCCTTTGAGTGTGACGTCAAGCTCAGTGCTGACGAGGTATGCCTGTTGCTACACGACGACACCCTGGAGCGCACAAGTAACGGTACGGGGCCAGCTGGGCAGCAGACTTGGGCACAACTGGCCCAGCTGGACGCAGGCAGCTGGCTGTCGGAGCAGTTTACCGGCACGCCCATTGCCACCTTGGCCGATATTGCCCGGTTTTGCCTGCCCAGAGGCGACTTTGTCAACCTGGAAATCAAGCCCACGGCGGGCACCGATGCACGTACAGGCGAAGTGGTAGCCCATGCCGCCAACGCGCTGTGGGGCGCGCAAACGCAGCAACTGGTGCTGAGCTCTTTTTCAACCCGTGCGCTGCAAGCGGCCCACAAGGCCCAGCCCAACTTGGCGTTAGCGCATTTATTTGAAACATTGCCTGCCAACTGGCAAGACCTTGTGCGATGTGTGGCGGCCCAGGGCGTGGTGCTGCACGCCGCGCTGGTGTCACCTGAGATTATCGAGGCCTGCCACAACAACGGCTGGTGGTGTGCCAGCTACACCGTTAACGAGCCACAGCTGGCGCAACGTTTTTTAAGCTGGGGCATTGACCACCTCATTACAGACAGCGTGGATTTGTTCAAAGGCTAAATCAGGGCACAAACAGCCAACTAAGCCTTGGCAAACCAAGCACTGGCCGCGCCAGTCACCAGCACCAAGGCTGCATATGTAGCCATGGCGCCATCCAGCCCAGTGAGTGCCATGCCCAGCACACTGACGGCCACACCCAAGCCAAACAAGGTGGCCCAAACACGCCCAAAGCTGGCACTGGGTACACCTGCACCACGCAGCTTCAACGCACCACCAAGCACGCAAGCCATGCCAAAGGCTGGTGCCAAAAAATTGGCGACATGCCAGGCAATTTGTACGAATGCGTCCAGCCAGTTCAAGCGAGGGCTCCTTTGGGTGCGCCGGTGCGCACAGCAGATAGATTTTATAATGTCGCAATGACCGTCTGGGCCCTTGGCATCAACCACGAAACGGCGCCCCTGGATGTGCGCGGTCGCTTTGCCGTGGCCACTGACCAGCTGGCCCCCACGGTGCAACGCTTGCGCGAGGCCCTGACAGGTGGGCCAGAGGCCACGCTGTTGTCAACTTGCAACCGCACCGAAATTTACGGCTCTGGTGACCTGCAGTCACTTGAGCGCAGCCTGGACTGGCTGGCCCATGCCGGTGGCGTGCCCACTCAAACCCTTCGCAGCCATTCTTACACCCTCAAAGACAGTGAAGTGGCCAGACACGCGTTTCGCGTGGCCTGTGGCCTGGACAGTATGGTGTTGGGCGAGGCCCAAATCTTGGGCCAAATGAAAGACGCCGTGCGCGCTGCAGAATCTGCAGGTGCCTTGGGCACCACCTTGCACCAGCTGTTTCAGCGCTCATTTGCTGTGGCCAAAGAGGTGCGTACCGTTACCGAAATCGGCGCGCACTCTATCAGCATGACGGCAGCCGCCGTACGCCTGGCAAGCCAATTGTTTGAAGACATCAAAGACTTGTCCGTGCTGTTTGTAGGCGCTGGCGACATGATAGAGCTGGCCGCCACCCACTTTGCCGCCAAGTCACCCAAACGCATGGTCATCACCAACCGCACTGCACAGCGAGGTGAATCCTTGGCGGCTCGCTTTGGTGCCACCACCATGGCTTTGTCTGACTTGCCAGACAGTTTGCATGACTTTGACGTGGTGATCAGCTGCACGGCCAGCACCTTGCCGCTTATTGGCTTGGGCGCCGTAGAGCGTGCCCTCAAAAAGCGCCGCCACAAGCCCATGTTCATGGTGGATTTGGCCGTGCCGCGTGACATTGAGCCTGATGTGAAAGCCTTGGACGACGTCTACCTGTACACAGTGGACGACCTGGCAGCCGTGGTACAGACTGGGCGCGACAGCCGCCAAGCCGCCGTAGCACAAGCTGAGGCAATTATTGACAACGGCGTGCGCGGCTTTATGCAGTGGATGGACCAACGCACCCGCGTGCCCACCATACAAGCCTTGCAACAGCAAGCTGGGTTTTGGCGCGAAACTGAACTGGCACGCGCGCGCAAACTATTGGCCAAAGGCGCCTCACCCGAGCAAGCTTTGCAAGCTTTGGCCAAAGGCCTCACCCAGAAAATGCTGCACGGCGCTATGGCCGAGCTGCAGTCTGGCGACCCTGAGCAAGCCAGCAACAGCCAGCAAGCCATAGAGCGCTTGTTTTTGCGCGGCGCTGATCGCCAGCGTTAGCCGCGCCCACAAGCCCCCATTGCTGTTGCGCCCATGCGCAGCCTGCCGGCAACGCCCACCGCGCAACACCCTACACACAAGCCACACCAATACGTCAGCCTATGAAACCCTTTGTCCAGCAAACACTTGAGCGCCAAACCTGGCGTCTTGAAGAACTAGACGCGCTGCTCAGTGCCCCAGACGTGGTGGCCAATATGGATCGCTTTAGAGCATTGAGCAAAGAGCACACCGAGCTGTCTGAACTGGTGGCTTTGTACAAGCAATACCAACAACGCGAGGCAGACCAAGCCGGTGCGCGCGACATGCTGGGCGACCCCGATATGGCGGCTATGGCGGAAGAGGAAATTGCCGCATGCGAGGCCGACATGCAAAGCCTCAACGAGCAGCTGCAAACGCTGTTACTGCCCAAAGACCCTGACGACGAGCGCAATTGCTTTATCGAGATTCGCGCAGGCACCGGCGGTGACGAGTCGGCCTTGTTTGCTGGCGACTTGCTGCGCATGTATACACGCTACTGCGAGTCCGCTGGGCTGCGCATGGAGCTGATCAGCGAATCCGAGTCTGAACTGGGTGGCTACAAAGAGGTGGTGATGCGCATTATTGGCAAGAACGCCTACGGTCTCTTGCGCTTTGAGTCAGGTGGACACCGTGTACAGCGGGTACCAGCAACAGAGACGCAAGGCCGCATACATACCAGCGCTTGCACGGTAGCCGTGATGCCAGAGCCAGACGAGACCCAGGCCGTACAGCTCAATCCAGCAGACTTGCGCATAGACACCTACCGCGCCAGCGGTGCAGGCGGCCAGCACATCAACAAAACAGACTCAGCCGTGCGTATCACCCACATACCTACGGGTACGGTAGCCGAATGCCAGGACGACCGCAGCCAGCACCGCAACAAAGCCAAGGCCATGCAAGTGCTGGTCGCACGTATTGCCGAGGCCGAACGCAGCGTGCGCGAAGCCAAGGAAGCAGCGCAGCGCAAGGGCCTCATTGGCAGTGGTGACCGATCTGACCGCATACGCACCTACAACTACCCGCAAGGGCGTATCACAGACCACCGCATCAACCTCACCTTGTACAAACTGGCCCAGGCCATGGAGGGCGATTTGGGCGACGTGGTACACCAGCTGCAACTGGCGCGAGGCGCACAGCAGATGGCCGAGCTGGAAAACGCCAGCAATAGCTAAGCGTATGAGCCACACGATTGCGCAGGCACTGGCATTTGCCAGCACGCAACAGCTAGACCGCCTGGACGCCCAGTTGCTGGCACTGCACGCGCTTGGCCGCCAGCAGCAAGACCGCGCCTGGCTCATAGCGCATGACGACCACGTTATGTCGCCTGCGCAATGGCAACACTTTGAGCAGCTGGTGCACGCCAGGGCCCAAGGCCAACCACTCGCCTACTTGGTGGGAGAAAAAGAGTTTTTTGGCCTGACGCTTGCCGTATCTCCTGCCGTGCTGGTACCCAGACCAGACACCGAAACCTTGGTGCAATGGGCACTAGACATAGTGCTACATGCGCCCACTAACGCGCCAACAGTATTGGACTTGGGCACTGGCAGCGGCGCAATTGCCCTGGCCATCAAAGCCAACGCGCCCAGCGCGCAAGTGACGGCACTAGACAGCAGCGAGCAGGCCCTGGCGGTGGCCCAACACAATGGCGCACAACTGGGCTTGGCCGTACAGTGGCTGCACAGCAACTGGCTGCAGGCCCTTGGACAACAACGCTTTAGCCTGATAGTGAGTAACCCGCCCTACATAGAGCTGGACGACCCGCACATGGCACAGCTGCAGTTTGAGCCCCAATCCGCACTCACCAGTGGCACAGACGGCCTGAAGGACATACGCCACATCACACAAACCGCTGCGCAACACCTGCAGCCCAATGCATGGCTGCTGCTGGAGCATGGCTGGAATCAATCCCAGGCGGTGGGCCAGCTGCTGCAGCTGGCGGGCTTTACCAACGTGCAGCACCGCCAGGATTTAGGCGGGCATATTCGATGCACTGGCGGGCAGTGGGTGTAATTCGCATGCAGCCAGTGCCAATGACGCCTTGGCGTGGAATAATGTCAGCTATTCCAATCGCACAGCGCGACACACTTTTTTTGACCGGAGAGAAATATGAGCGACGCCCAGCAACAAATTGACCAATTGGTAAAAAGCAACGACGTGGTCTTGTTCATGAAGGGAACCGCCAGCTTTCCGCAATGTGGCTTCTCTGGTCGTGCCGTGCAAATTTTGAAGGCCTGCGGTGTAGACACCAAGGCGCTCAAAACTGTGAACGTACTCGAGGACCCCGTTGTGCGCCAAGGTATCAAGGACTACAGCCAGTGGCCTACGATTCCGCAGCTGTACGTTAAAGGCGAGTTCATAGGCGGCTCGGACATCATGATGGAGATGTACGAGTCTGGTGAAATGCAACAGCTGTTCGGCGGCGCAGCTTCTTAAGCCAAGACACCTCAAATGCAAAAAAGCCACCCCAGGGTGGCTTTTTTGTTGCGCTACCTTTTTGCAGCACTACTTATTTATCACACTACTTATTGATTGCACGACCTGTTGGACAGTGAAGCGCGGTATGCAGGCAACTTAGTGGCCAAGCTTTGCCAGCAACGCCTGCGCCAAGCCGTCTATTGGCAACCTGGTTGACTCTGTATCGCGGCGTTGTTGGTATTCCACCTCACCGGCTTGCAGACCACGGTCGCCCAGCACCACGCGGTGAGGCACGCCAATAAGCTCCCAGTCGGCCAGCATGGCACCTGGGCGCTCTCCCCTGTCGTCCAGCATCACATCCACACCAGCGCCAAGCAACTCGTTGTAGAGCTTGTAAGCGGTCTCTTTTACCAGCTCGCTTCTGTCCATGTTGATAGGGCAAATCACCAAGGTAAACGGCGCAATGGCATCTGGCCAAATCATGCCGCGCTCGTCGTGGTTTTGCTCGACAGCAGCTGCTGGCAAACGCGTCACACCAATACCGTAGCAGCCCATTTCGAAGTGAGCTGGCTTGCCGTTGTTGTCCAGGAAAGTCGCATCCATGGCCTTGGAATATTTGTTACCCAAGTAAAAAATGTGGCCCACTTCAATGCCGCGCTCTATGGCCAACTCGCCCTTGCCGTCTGGTGACTTGTCACCAGCCACAACATTGCGAATGTCGGCTACTGCAGCGGGTAGCTCAATGTCGCGGCCCCAGTTCACGCCTGTCATGTGGTGGTCTGGCTGGTTGGCACCGCACACCCAGTCGCTCATGACGGCCACTTCAAGGTCCACCAACAACGCAACGGGTTTAACGGTGTTGATAGGTCCCAAGTAGCCGGGTTTGCAGCCAAAGTGGTCTTCAATTTCTTCAGTGGTGGCAAATCTAAAGCCGTTGGAAAACTGCGCGAGCTTGCCCACTTTCACTTCGTTCATGTCGTGGTCGCCGCGCAGCAGTAGCAGCCACACTTGCACAGGCCCAGTGCTGCCGTCCTCCAGCAAAGGCTCTGTAGCCAACACCAATGACTTCACCGTTGCACGCAAAGGCAAGTTCAGCAACTTGGCCACGTCAGCGCAAGTGCTGGCATTGGGCGTGGGCGTACAAGCCATTGCTTTGGTGGCTGCGGGCGCAGTGCCTGTTGGGGCCAGGGCGTGCGCTTTTTCCATATTGGCCGCGTACTCGCTGTCAGGGCAGTACACGATGGCGTCTTCGCCAGTAGCAGCAATGACCTGAAACTCTTCGGACAAGTCGCCGCCAATAGCGCCGCTGTCGGCCGCAACGGCGCGGTAGGTCAAGCCAAAGCGGTCAAAAATGGCGCGGTAGGCCGTTGCCATGACTTGGTAGCTTGCTTTGGCTGCATCTGCATCGCGGTCAAAGCTGTAGGCATCTTTCATGATGAACTCACGCCCACGCATCAAACCAAACCTGGGACGGCGCTCGTCCCTGAACTTGGTTTGAATCTGGTACAAGTTTTTCGGCAATTGCTTGTAAGAACGAAACTCGGCGCGGGCAACGTCTGTAATCACCTCTTCGCTGGTGGGCTGCACCACAAAGTCACGACCGTGCCGGTCTTTGATACGCAGCAGCTCTGGCCCCATGGTGTCAAAGCGTTTGGTCTCTGCCCACAACTCTGCAGGCTGAATCACTGGCATAGCGAGCTCAACGGCGCCTGCGCGGTTCATCTCCTCACGCACAATATTGGTCACCTTGTGAATCACACGCAAGCCCATGGGCATGTAGGTGTAAATGCCAGCACCAACTTTTTTAATCATGCCCGCACGGGTCATGAGTTGATGGCTCACCACCTCGGCATCAGCTGGCGCCTCTTTGAGGGTGGAGATTAAAAATTGACTGGCTTTCATAACTACTCTGGTGTGCGCTTGTAACAGGCCAAAGCCAGCAAAACCGTCGCAAGTGGCAACGGCAGTGCATAATGGCTCCAACAAATAATTGAGGTTTATTATGCTCGACCGAGAAGGCTTCAGGCCCAATGTCGGCATCATTCTGCTCAACCAAAAAAATCAAGTGTTTTGGGGTAAGCGCATACGCACCCACTCTTGGCAATTCCCGCAAGGCGGCATAGACCGTGGTGAGTCGCCAGAACAAGCGATGTTTCGCGAGTTGCATGAGGAAGTGGGGCTGCTGCCCGAGCATGTCAGCATTGTTGCTCGAACACGTGATTGGTTGCGCTACGAGGTGCCTGACAGATTCATAAGGCGCGAGTCGCGCGGCCACTACAAGGGCCAGAAACAAATTTGGTACTTGCTGCGTCTGACCGGACGCGACGGTGACCTCAACCTGCGCGCGACCAACCACCCAGAGTTTGACGCATGGCGCTGGAACGACTATTGGGTACCACTTGACGTGGTCGTGGCATTCAAGCGTGGCGTATACGAAATGGCGCTCACTGAGCTGGCCAGATTTGTACCAAAGGCCGATGCACGCAATCGTTTTTTGCGTGGCGGCGCTCGCAACAACGACAGCGCGCGCGAGGCACCCGTGCGTCGTGGCTTTGGCCTGGCCAACCACACCATGGACTTACCGCCAGGCGCCAGCTTTGACCCAGACCCCGGTCACCCCAACCCAGATACAGACAGCCCCACATAAAGCAACGGGTTCACCGCATATGCAATCACGCAATCAATTGTTCAGGCTTGTTGTGGCGCTGATAGGCGCACTGGCCAGTGTTGCAGTTTCAGCACAAAACAACAACTTTGAAGAGCCACCACCGTGGCAGGAACAGGCGCAAACACCGCCTGCCCACTTTGAGCTTGACGGCCTGATACCTATAGACAACCCATCACGCTCGTCGCGCCTGAGCTATGGCATAGCGCCCGCCACAGTCGCGGTAGGGCCTGACAAGGTGGTGCGCTATGTGGTGGTTGCCCAAAGCCCCAGCGGTGCCATGAATGTGTTGTACGAAGGTGTGCGCTGCGATACCCGCGAGGTAAAGGTTTACGCCAGCTGGCGCAAAGACAGCGGCTGGCGCGAACTTGGCGATGCCCAGTGGACAGCGGTGCGCCACGCCAGCTCACGCTATGCGCAGGCCTTAGCCAACGACGGCTTTTGCGATGTGCGCATCGTATGGGGCTCCGCTGAGCAAATCGTCAAACGGCTGCGAGACGCCAGCAAACCCTACTGACGCGCTCTAACCGACACTCAAACTTGGAGACTCAGGCGCCCAGCGTTGCACCCGCCAAGGCAGCAGACCCTGCATCCACATTGGTCAGCACCAGGTTGGTTCTGTGCACCATTTCAGGTTCGGCAGCGTAGCCCAGCAATTGCTCAAACTGGGCCGACGACTTTTTGCACAACAAACGCGCCTCCAAGCTGGCGTAATTGGCCAAGCCTCTTGCTATTTCCTGGCCTGCTGTATTGAGCACGGCAATGACATCACCGCGTGAAAAATCACCTTGTACAGCCGTCATGCCTATGGGCAACAAGCTCTTGCCCTGTAGTGCGACTTTTTCAACCGCGCCATCGTCAATCACCACTGCGCCACGCAACTGCAACTGGTCTGCCATCCAGCGCTTGCGCGCCTGGTGTTTACCCGTCTGGGCCATCAGCCATGTGCCAATCGCCTCACCCCGACACAAGCGCACCAGCACATCGGGCTCATGGCCGGAGGCAATCACGGTGCTGGCACCTGACGAGGCGGCGCGTTTGGCCGCCAATACCTTGGTGATCATGCCGCCCTTGCCAATGAGCGAGCCAGCGCCACCGGCCATGGACTCAAGCGCGGCATCACCAGCGCGAGCCACGTTTACAAATTGCGCTTGTGGGTTGTGTCTGGGATCAGCTGTGTACAAGCCAACTTGATCCGTCAAGATAATGAGCGCATCGGCCACAACCAGGTTGGCCACCAAAGCGCCCAAGGTGTCGTTATCGCCTACCTTGATCTCGTCATTGACCACGGTATCGTTTTCGTTGATCACTGGCACAACACCAAGGTCTAACAATGTGGTGAGCGTGGTTCTGGCGTTGAGATAGCGCTCACGGTCGGCCAGGTCGCCGTGTGTCAACAGTACTTGGGCGCTGCCCACACCAAAGGCGCGCAGCTTGCTCTCGTACATGTGAATCAGGCCCATTTGCCCCACTGCAGCAGCGGCTTGCAGCTCGTGCACCTCACGAGGACGTGTGGCCCAGCCTAAGCGCTTCATGCCCTCTGCAATAGCGCCGCTGCTGACCATGATGACTTCTCGCCCGTCAGCCACCAGGACGGCCAACTGCCTGGCCCAATGCTCAATGGCATCGGCGTCCAGACCCCGCCCCTCGTTGGTGACCAGGCTGGAGCCCACCTTCACCACGACGCGTTTTGCGTTCGCCAACACCGCGCACTGCGCTGGCGTTTGAGTCAAATTGCCAATTGGTGTGGCGGACATAGCTTGTTACGGGTCGATTGTTTAGCGACTAAAGCGTGGATCATCTGCCAAGTGATCTGGCAACTCTTTAGACAGCTCAGTGGCCAAAGGCGCAAAAGAGCCGTCTGACTTGGTCTCAAAACGTGGGTCAGCTTGCACTGGCGGCTGCTCGGCTTTGGCCACCTTGGCCACATGCTCAAACACTTTGAGCATTAGTGTTTCACAGCCCTCACGCGTGAGCGCTGAGATTTCAAACACAGGGCCTTTGTGCTTCATGCGTTTGACAAAATCAGCCACCAACGCTTCGCGCTTGTCAGCCGCCACCATATCCAACTTGTTCAGGACCAACCAGCGAGGCTTGTTGTACAAGTCCTTGTCGTATTTTTTAAGCTCGCCCACAATGGCTTTGGCTTGCGCGACTGGGTCAACCGCCTCGTCAAACGGTGCCATATCCACCACATGCAACAGCAAGCGCGTACGCTGCAAATGCCGCAAAAACTGGTGGCCCAGACCCGCGCCCTCAGCCGCGCCCTCAATAAGGCCTGGCACGTCTGCAATGACAAAACTTTTCTCGGGGGCCACGCGCACCACCCCTAAGTTGGGGTGCAGCGTTGTAAACGGATAATCTGCAATTTTGGGGCGCGCATTCGAGACCGCAGCAATCAGTGTGGACTTGCCCGCATTGGGCATGCCCAGCAAACCCACGTCTGCCAGCACTTTAAGCTCCAACTTGACGGTTAGGCGCTCGCCCTCGTAGCCCAATGTTTTTTGGCGTGGCGCACGGTTGGTCGAGCTTTTGTAGTGCAGGTTGCCAAAACCACCGTCACCACCCTTGGCCAACACAATCTTTTCACCTGGCACCAGCAACTCATGCAACACCTCGCCGGTTTCCGCGTCTGTGATGATGGTGCCCACAGGCATTTTGAGCACCACGTCGTCGCCCTTTGCGCCAAACAGGTCTGAACCCATGCCGTGCTCACCGCGCTTGCCCTCAAAGCGCCTGGCGAATCGAAAATCAACCAATGTATTGAGTGCTACGTCGGCAATAGCGAACACGTGTCCACCTCTGCCGCCGTCGCCCCCGTCGGGGCCGCCAAACTCCTTGTACTTCTCGTGGCGGAACGAAGCACAGCCATTGCCCCCATCACCGGCGGCAATATCAATCGTGGCTTCGTCTACAAATTTCATAGTGTGATTTTAGGTGGCTGACCACCGCTTTGTGTGCATTGCAAACCATGCAATAAAAAAAGGCCCCAACAGGACCTTTTTTTAATGAGGCTTAAAGCCGACAAACACCGCCGCAAAGCGTGTCTGTCAGCATTGAGCTGTCCACTAACCAGTCTTTAGGCAATTGCCTTGATGTTCACAACGCTGTTGTTGCGCGCACCTTTGACTGCAAACTCAACGTGACCGTCAACGGTTGCAAACAAAGTGTGGTCCTTGCCGATACCAACATTGGAACCGGGGTGGAAACGTGTACCGCGCTGACGCACGATGATAGAGCCGGCCGTTACCAATTCGCCGCCGAATGCCTTGACACCCAGCATTTTTGGATTGGAATCACGTCCGTTACGCGTTGAGCCGCCGCCTTTTTTCTGTGCCATGGTTACTCAACCTTTATGCGTTGATAGAGCCGATAGCCAGCTCTGTGTAGTTTTGACGATGGCCTTGGCGCTTTTGATAGTGCTTACGACGACGCATTTTGAAAATGCGAACCTTGTCGCCGCGACCGTGGGAAACCACAGTGGCCGTTACTACTGCACCAGCGACCAAGGGAGCGCCGATCTTGATGTCTGAGCCGTTACCGACTGCCAACACCTGATCCAACACAATCTCTTGACCCACTTCCGCAGCAATCTGTTCTACTTTAATTTTTTCACCGGCAGCAACACGATACTGTTTGCCACCGGTTTTTATGACCGCGTACATAGATACCTCTAAAAATCAATGGCAGACGAATTTCCGCCAAGCCCATGATTTTAGCACATATTTAGTCAAGTCAGCCACGTTGCCACCGCCCAATCTGACTGATGTGACGCGCTTTCACCACAATTCTTCACAGCCCGCCACAAGCCGCCATGCACTTGCAGCTGCCCTACTGTGCTGCCCTACTGTGCTGGTGAACAGGCCTGGTGACTTGCCTGCCAGCTGGGGCGACAAAGCATGGGTTGAACACACAAAGGCGGCAAACTAAGCCTTTGTCCCCACCATTCGGCTCAAATCCTGTGCCACCTCCATGAGCGCGACAGCTTGCGCGGCCAACTCGGTTGATGCCGCAGAACCCTGCTCAGCACCAGATGCTGCCTGCTGCGTACTCGTCTCTATGTCGTCCAGGGCCTGCGCCACGCGTGACAGCGCGGCACGCTGCTGCTCGCTGGCGTCTTGAACGCCAGCCACAATACCGTACACCTGCTTGGCTTGCTCAGACAACTGCGACACCGCTTTCTCAACCTGTGACACGCGTTCGCGCCCCAACTGGGTGCGCTCTGCCGCAGCCTCAATCAGATCTGCCGTGTCTTTAGACGCAGCCGTGCTGCGCATGGCCAAGTTGCGCACCTCATCGGCGACCACGGCAAAGCCTTGGCCAGCCTCGCCCGCGCGCGCAGCTTCTACCGCCGCATTCAAGGCCAGAATACTGGTCTGGAATGCGATGTCGTCAATCACATTGTTGATTTTGGTGATGCGCTGGCCGCCTTCATCAATGGCCTGCATGGCCAGCACCATGTCTTGCAGCAGGGCCACAACTTCAGCCAGCTTGTGCTGCTCTTGCCCCACCAGGTGACCAGCTTGCTGCGTGCGCCTGGCGCTCTCGTTGGCCATGGCCGTGGTTTGCGTGGTGGAGGTGGCTATAGCCTCTAGCGCGTCTACTTGCTGAGCTGCGCTGCCCGCCAATGACCGGCTGGCAGACTCAACCTGCGCCGCACCAGCGCTCACGTTGGCAGTGGACTCTAGCAGACGCGACACCGCCAAATGCAACTCATCGCCGTGGCGCTTAATGGCCCACCACACCAAGGCTATGGAAATTGATACTGTCACCAACAACGCAGTCATCAGGCTGTCAGCAAGTCGCTCGGCGTCACGTACATGCGTCGATGTGCGCTCGTCCAACATGCGCTCAAACTCGTCTATGGGCCCCATGATCGAAGCCTTGTCTGCATGGTACTTTTGGTCAAACATGATGCTCACTGCCATGTCTACGTCTGGCTCACCACGCACGGTGTAGCCGCCCTGGCCGTCATCAAAAAAACCCTTGACGGCGTTCATGGCAGTGGCCTCGGTAGTCACCAGGTTGCTGGAGTTGTCTTCGGCTTTCTTGAGCTGCTCAAACTCAGCCTTGGTGAAGCCAAGGCGGTGGGTGTGCACCCACTCATGGACTGGCTTGAGCTGCTCAAACTCAGCCTTGGTCAAACCCTGCTGCTGCATCAGTGTGTGCAGCGCCACTTGCTGCCCATCTGGGCGCGGCAGTTTGCCGTTGCGCACATCCAATACCCGCCAGTAAGCATCTTCGTAGCGGTCATCGCCTGTTACCACGTAGGTTCTAGCCAAGCGCGTCAGCTCCTCGGAGCTGGAGCGCAACTCTGCGGCCAGCCCTCTGGACACAAAACGATTGTCCATGGCCTTGCTCAAATCGTTTTGACTCCAAAACGTGGCAACTGAAATAGCCGCCACGCTTAACAAAGCCACCAAGCTGGTAGCTTTGAGCTTGTCTAGTGTGTTCATTAAAAAATGCCCTATGTGGTGTCAAGCGCAGCTTGTACTGTGCCGCCCAGTCAACCGCTTCAGCACCTCAAGCGGTATGACGCACACAACAGTGCGTCATTGCATGACTCGTCAGCAACGGATTAAACATGAGTTTTTTTGCCGTCGCACCTGTCACTTTCCTGCGCGCGTCTCAGTTGCCCTGGCTGTCGCCTTGATAAGTCGTTGTCAACCAGTAACCCGTGTTTGTGGATAATCGGGCGTGCGGCTCGGGTGTTTGTCTCGTGCGCACCATCTTCTGTTGCCAACAACCACTGCCTTGCTGCCTTGACCGAATTGAACGCTACCCCAGCCCCCACCAACCCGCTAGCCATTGTGGCCAGCGACATGCAGTTGGTCGACGAGGTGATTCGCACCCAGCTGCACAGTGAGGTGGTATTGGTCTCACAAGTGGCCAACTACATCATTCAAAGCGGCGGCAAGCGCCTGCGCCCCGCTTTGCTGCTGATGATGTCTGGCGCCCTGGGCGCCGACACCGCACACCGCCATTCGCTAGCCGCGGTCGTGGAATTTATTCACACTGCGACCTTGTTGCACGATGACGTGGTGGATGAGTCCACCATGCGCCGCGGCCGCGACACCGCAAACGAGTTGTTTGGCAATGCCGCCAGCGTACTGGTGGGTGACTTTTTGTATTCGCGCGCCTTCCAAATGATGGTGGATGCGGGCAGTATGCGCATCATGCAAGTGCTGTCGGACGCCACCAACGTCATCGCTGAAGGCGAGGTGCTGCAGCTGATGAACATGCACGATGCCACGCTGTCGCGTGACGGCTACTTGCACGTCATTCGCTCTAAAACCGCCAAACTGTTTGAAGCCAGTACCCGCATTGCCGCGATATTGAACCAGCAAGACGAACAAACTGAAGCCGCCTGCGCCGAATACGGCGAAGCCCTTGGCACAGCATTTCAAATCATTGACGATGTGTTGGACTATGAAGGCCAGGCACAAGAGCTGGGCAAAAACCTGGGCGACGATTTGCGCGAAGGCAAGCTCACCTTGCCCGTTATTTGCACCCTGGAGCAAGTCAGCGGCGCAGAGCATGACCTCATCGTAAGCGCCATTGAAAACGGTGATTTATCGCAGCTTGAGCGCATCAAACAGTTGATACATCAACATGGCGGCCTCGTACAAGCGCGCGAAGTGGCCCAGCTTGAAGCCCAACGCGCCATGGCCGCCATTCAGCGCCTGCCTGACAACGGCTACACGCAGTCGCTCAATGCATTGGCCGCCAGCTTGGTACACAGACGCACCTGATCTCAACCGCTTGGCTGATGCGCCAAGCGCCCGCATCAACAACACGCGCCTTTTAGTACTACGCCTGGGCACCAGCATGCCTGAACGCGCTTTGCTGAGCCTTGCTGGCCGCCCATAAACGATTTACCCAAAGTCTTAGCACTCAAACCGATAGAGTGCTAACATCATAGGGTGATGAATGAAAAGGACAAGCAAATGAATGCACTCGTGACCTTGACCCCCCAACAAATGGCAGTACGCGACCCATGGTCTGTGCTGCCTCCACTTGGCAGCCTTGACGCCTACATTGGTGCCGTCAACCGCTTGCCCATGCTCACACTAGAGCAAGAACAAGACTTCGCCAGAAAACTAAAAGATAACAACGACTTAGATGCAGCCGGCGCGCTCATCATGTCGCATTTGCGCTTGGTTGTGGCGGTGTCGCGCCAGTACCTGGGCTATGGCCTGCCCCACAACGACTTGATTCAAGAGGGCAACATCGGCCTGATGAAGGCCGTGCGCCGCTTTGACGCCGAGCAAGGCGTGCGTTTGGTGAGCTACGCCACACACTGGATCAAGGCCGAAATTCACGAATACGTGCTGCGCAACTGGCGCATGGTGAAAGTGGCCACGACCAAGGCCCAACGCAAGTTGTTTTTCAACTTGCGCTCCATGAAGGCCGGCATGCACCAAACCGCGCAGGGCCAAGAAGGCAGCAGCGCACGCAACACGCTAAACCCTGACGAAGTCGCCACTATGGCCAGCCGGCTGAATGTAAAACCTGAAGACGTATTGGAAATGGAGGCGCGCTTGGCCGGTGGCGATGTGTTGCTAGACCCCACGCCCAATGGTGACGGTGACGAAGCCTTTGGCCCCATTTCTTACCTCACCGATGCGCGCTTTGAGCCCACTGCGGTGTTGGAGGCCCAAGAGCGCGAACACTTGGCCACTGACGGCGTAGCTGGCGCGCTTGCCCAGCTGGACGAGCGCGCCCAACGCATAGTGACCGAACGCTGGCTGAAGGTCAACGATGATGGATCAGGCGGTATGACGCTACATGAACTGGCCAGTGAATACGGTGTCAGCGCCGAGCGCATTCGCCAAATTGAAGTCGCTGCCATGAAGAAAATGCGCACAGCCCTTACTGCGTCGTAACCGCCAGTCGTCCTTTCGTGCGGCGTGAGCCTTGCGTCGCATGTATGAATTACTACTCATTTACAGGCACGCCAAACCAGAACCGCTACTTTTAACTAATATGCAAATCTAGAGCTATTTGCATAATGAGCTGCTCTGCACACATTGCCGAGCAACTCTTATGCAAACAACCCTCTCAGCTGCCAAACCGTTAAAGATTTTGATCACCAGCCGCAAGGGCGGTGTGGGCAAAAGTACCATTTCTGCCAATTTGGCCGCCTACTTCAAAGCAGAGCTAGGCCTGACCACTACGCTGCTGGATCTGGACTTGCACGGCTCATCCAGCGACTGGCTGCGCGAGGCCCGCCCAATCGGGGTGGTCGTGCAACACCACCCTTTACCGCTCGACTTGGGCAGACGCGGCGCAGCGCTTGATGCCAGGCGCCACTTGCGCCACGCAGCCGAGAGCTCTGATGTCGTGGTGGCCGACCTGACCTGGTCTGATGCACTGGACGGCAACTGGCTGTTTGACTACGACGTGGTGCTCACGCCTGTGTCAATGTCTGGTATCGAGGTGGCGGCCACCATTGGCTTTTTATCCAACTTGCATTGGGTGTTTGAGTCCACAGTGCGCACACCGCCGCAACTCATGATTTGTCCCAGCCGTGTGGAGTCCACAGACTCCATGCGGGAGGTCTTTACGTCGCAAACGTTTCCCATTGGCTTCATACTAAGCCCGCCCGTGCTGAACTTTCCTCAAGCCAAGCAGTTGTTTAAAAAGGGCTACCTCAGCGAGCTGCCCGATCCTGCTGGTGCATCGTTTAAATTATTTGCAAAAAGTGTGGCCGACGTAGGCATGGCCCATGTGCGCCACAAAGCCGTAACTGCGCGTGCCGGCATCAGTGAGCTCAGTCGGACCTCTGGTGCATCAGAGGTGTTGAACAGCTTTATGCAACAGCGCAGTTATACAGCCAGTGCAGCGCCGCTTGCTGCCGCGCCTGCCCCCAACAAGGCCAAGGCCACAGCCCCGGTGTTGGCCGAGTCAGCCAACCCCACTGCCGCCGAGCCACCTAAACGCGGTTTGCTGGCGCGTATTTTTCGCAGCAATGACGCCTAGACCATCCGAACTCAGGCCGCACCCAAAACGCTTTTCAGGTGTTGTCTGAACTCGGGCGCTATGTCGTCGCGCTGTAGGGCCAAATCAACCGTGGCGGCCAAAAAGCCCGCTTGGTTGCCGCAGTCGTAGCGCTGGCCTTGGTAGCGGTAGGTGTACACGCTTTGCGAGGCCATCAACGCGGCAATGCCATCGGTGAGCTGTAGCTCACCGCCAGCACCCGCAGGCTGCTTGCGAATGGCCTCAAACACCGCGCTGTCCAGTACGTAGCGTCCGGCTACCGCCAAAGTCGACGGTGCATCTTGAGGCTGTGGTTTTTCGACCAAACCAAACACTTTGGCAAGCTGATCTTGGTTGCCCGCTACGTCTGCAATGCCATAGCGCTTGGTGTGCTCGCGTGGCACTTCTTGCACCGCCAGAATACTGGCTTGCACTTGTGCGTAAGCCTGCACCATTTGCGCCAATATCGGCGTTTTACCCACCATCAAGTCGTCGGCCAACAGCACGGCAAAAGGCTCATTGCCCACCAGCGCCTCGGCGCACAAGACGGCGTGGCCCAAGCCCAGGGGCCTTGGCTGGCGTACATACACACACTGCATATCGTCGGGCTTGATGGCTTGCACCAGATTGAGCAAATCGGTTTTATGCGCAACCTCTAGCGAATGCTCAAGTTCAAAAGCGGTATCAAAATGGTCTTCAATGGCGCGCTTGTGTCGGCCTGTTACGAAAATCATTTCGCGTATGCCCGCAGCATAGGCTTCTTCCACCGCGTATTGAATCAGCGGCTTGTCCACAATGGGCAGCATCTCTTTGGGGATGGCTTTGGTGGCTGGCAAAAACCGTGTGCCCATGCCGCCCACGGGGAATACAGCTTTTCTAACGGGTAGTGCTGCGGCTTGCGCGCTATCAGTGGATGTCATGGTCATGCGCTGATGATAACCACAACGCATGACAGCAAAGCCCAGCAGCGCAGCGCTCTGTGCATGCGCTGCTGCGGCTCATTACTGCAACTCCAGCCCTTTGCCAGCCAGGGCTTTGATAGCGCCCTGCCCAATTGCAGCCCCCAGTTGCTTGGCCACGCGTTGACTGAATGACTCGCGCTCGGTGTAGTCCACGATATCTGGCGCGTCCACCACATCGCGAGCGACAAAGTCCAGGCTGCCCAACTTGTCGGCCAAACCCATCTCTACGGCTTGCTCACCCGTCCAAAACAAGCCACTAAACATGTCTGGGGTTTCCTTCAGTCGCTTGCCACGACCTTCACGCACTGCAGCGATGAATTGCTGGTGGATCTGGTCCAGTATGGCTTGCGCATGCGCCATTTGCTCTGGATTTTCAGGTGCAAATGGATCTAAGAACCCTTTGTTTGAACCCGCTGTGCGCAAGCGCCGCTCAACGCCCAGCTTTTCCATGAGGCCCGTAAAACCAAAGCCATCCATGAGTACACCGATGCTGCCGACCACACTGGCCTTGTCTACAAAAATATCATCTGCACCAGCGGCAATGTAATAGGCCGCAGACGCACAAGTCTCTTCTACCACTGCATACAAAGGCTTGTTGTGCAGGGCTTTGAGACGACGCATTTCGTCAAATACCATGCCTGCTTGCACGGGGCTGCCGCCTGGGCTGTTGATCAGCATCACGACAGCTTGTGCACCATCGTCTTCAAACGCCAGTTGCAAGGCTCTGTTGATATTTTGGGCGCTGGCTTCTGTGTCTGATGCTATTTGCCCCTCCACCACCACCAACGCTGTATGGGCACTGCTGGCTGGCATGGCATGACCAGCGCGGTTGTTTTGCACAATCCACCAGGCTGCACCCAACAACAACACCAACCATAAGCCGCGCTTAAACCAGTTCCAGCGCCTGGTCGAGCGCCCAGCACGCACCTGCTCTTGCAGCAATTCGCGCAGCGCGTCACGCTCCCAGTTGGAGGAGTTGTCGCCAATGGTGCTTGAGGCGTCGGGTGTGGCGGGTTGCATGGAGTTGTCCTTGGTCATGGCAATAGGCTTGAATCGTGATGGCGGTAAAGAGTTTGCCAAGCGCTAGCATTGGCCAGGCGGCTCAGAAAACAACTGGCAGCAAGTCGTATTGTGACCGCCAATACACTTTGCCGCCGTGCTCAAGCAGCTCAACAGCTGTGAGGCCACCGCTGCAAGGTCCCCCCACACAAGCGCCTGTCAAGGGGTGATGCGTTGCGCCGTGTGTGGCGCACAGCAACCACTGGCGGTCGTTTGAAAAAAGCGGTCTGGCACCCAATCCATCTCCATGGCGACGTGCGTGCAGCGGTTGAGATAAGCCCTGGCCTGGCCCTCGAAGCGAATGGCAAATGCGCGGCAGGCCTGTGACTGATAAAGCACCTCAAAGCCAACCGCCAAGCCGCCGTCTGTCAGGGCTGCGCTGTCACACAACTCCAGCCACTGCTCAGGCTTGTGTGGTACTGGGTCAGTCATTGACTAGCCTGATAGACGCGCCAGCAACCACTGGTGCATTTCACTAACGCTGTGCACCACGGCCAGCGGCTTGCAGGCGTCCAGGCTGGCTTGGTCATGTGCACCAAAACTCACACCCAAACTCGCACAACCGGCGTTATTGGCCATGCGCAAATCATGGCTTGTGTCCCCCACCATCAACACGCGCTCGGGTCCCACCCCCAAGCTACTCATCAGCTCGTAGAGCATGTGAGGGTCAGGCTTGCCAGTTGTCTCGTCGGCTGTGCGCGAGTCGTCAAAAACGCCGCGCAAGTCCATGGTTTGCAACACCTCGGTAAGGCCGCTGCGCGACTTGCCGGTGGCAACGGCCAACTTCACGCCAGTGGCTTTCAGCGCGTGCAGCATGGGCAACACGCCGTCAAACAGGTTGAGGTCGGCCAAGGCCTTGGAAAAATGATGGCGGTAGCGCTGCCCCAGCTCGGCGTAGCGGTCTTGCGGAACATCGGGGGCAGCATGGGCCAAGGCCTGCATCAAGCCCAAGCCAATCACATAAGAGGCTTGCTCTTTGCTGGGCTGGGCATAGCCCAAGTCCACCACAGAAGCCTGAATCGCATGGGTAATGGCGGCTGTAGAGTCGTACAGCGTGCCGTCCCAGTCAAACGCAATAAGGTCAAACTGACGGTAATTGGTGTTGCTGTAAGCGTTTGTGTCTGTCATGCGTGCATTGTCCACCAAGCATCACCTCAATGCTTGGACGAAAAAAAACCACCTCACTCGCATGAGGTGGTTGGCGACGAACAAGGCTCTTCAGACCTTGAATTCTTCAATGTTACGCCCAGCGTCAATGATGTTGCGCACCCACTGAGGCTTTCTACCCAGGCCGCCGGCCCACGTTTCGCCATTGGGGCCACGGTACTTGACCACGCCTGGTGTTTTGGCAACACGCACTTTGCGCGGGCCACCAGCGATGCCTAAGTCGGCGGCGCTGATGTTGTATTGCTTCATGGTTGCTTTGATACCCGCAATCACAGAGGCAATTTCTTCTTTGCGTACTTGCTCAGCCTGCGCCATTAGCGCTTCAGCTTGTGCGCGCAACTCTTCATATGAAGCCATAATTTACTCCTAATTAATAAATGACAATGTACATTATTCTAATCTGAAAGAAATTTATATATCAAATAAACCGTGAATTAACCGTGGTTATTGACAATCCATAATCTTTCACGCATTTGCTTCTCATGATTACAAGATAATGCAGCCGTAATAGGCTGTCAGGGCGAATCACCTTTTGCCCACGGCAGCAACTCAGGCGGCAATTCACATTGCAACTGCATGGCCTCGCCGCTTACCGGGTGGCGTAACTGCAAACGCCACGCATGTAAAAACATGCGTTTTAAGCCAGCAGCCTGTAGCTGCTTGTTCCAATCAAAATCACCATATTTATCATCGCCAGCAATCACGTGCCCCGCATGCGCCATGTGCACGCGTATTTGATGGGTACGGCCTGTCTTGATAGTAACGGCCAACAAGCTGCTGCTGTGCGGTTGCGTCAATGCGCTTGGGGCATGCACCTTTAGCAACTTCACCAAACTCAAACTGGCCATGGCATCGGCATGGTCTTTGGCCACTACCCGCACACGGCGCTCACCATTGCTTAAATTGAATTTTTGTAAAGAAGCATCAATCGTGTGCTGAGGCTTTTGCCATGCACCTTTCACCAAAGTCAAATAAACCTTGCCGGTTTGCCTGGCCCTGAATTGATCTTGCAGTGCTGTTTGTGCGCGTTTTTTCTTGGCAATCAATAAAATGCCGCTGGTTTCCCTGTCTAAACGATGCACCAGCTCCAAATATTTGGCTTGTGGGCGAACACGACGCAACTGCTCAATCACGCCAAAAGCCACACCACTGCCACCATGCACCGCAATACCGGCTGGTTTGTTGATTGCAAAAAACTCATCGTCCTCAAACAATACAGGAAGTGACTTTGGCGGCGCAGCATCCGATATATCTGTACCAGCGAGTTGCTGTGGGCTGTCTGGTGTGCGCTCGGACAAGCGTATTGGGGGAATGCGCAATTCGTCCCCTTGGGCCAAACGCGTATCGGCCTGCACTCTGGCCTTGTTGCGACGCACTTCCCCAGAGCGAATAATGCGGTAAACGTGGGTTTTAGGCACACCCTTCAAATGTTTAAACAAAAAGTTGTCTAAACGCTGGTCTTGGCCAGATTCATCAACGGTCAAATAACGTATGGCTTCTTGCACTGAGGTAACCTTTTGCAGCGAACTTGCATAAAAACACCCATTGGTGGCAAGCGTCCCCTATAATAGCGCTGCGTCCAAAGAAGCTTTTAAGTGTTTGATTTTTTAACGCTTTAAATCACCACCAAAAGTTTGACCAAACAAAGCCAAGCGCCCAAGCGCTGGCAACCGGTCAAAAAGACGCAGCGTTGCCTACCACTGCTTGTGAGCGTGAGTTCGGTCTACGCGGCTTGAATGACTCAGCTACGCATGAGCTCGCCGCGCTACACCGCAGCACACCAGCTTTGGGAATGTGTACCGGACACGCAAACCCTAACGACGGAATACCTTATCAAGCAGCTGGCATGCAAGAAGCTGCTTGAGACAACAAGACCGGCTTGGACCCATAGCGTCACCAAGCGATTTGATTGTCACGCGCCTACGCGCAGGCTGATATCAGGCCCGTACGCACCCTAGTGCACACCGGCCAACATGGTTCAACTGCTGCTCTCCGGCAATTCCACCCGACGTTTGTGTTGCCCGCCGCTCATTCATGGCTTTGGACCCATTTGGGTCAGACTGTGCTTGAAAAGGAACTGCATCATGAAACGGATGCTCATTAACGCGACTCAAACCGAGGAGCGCCGCTTGGCCATTGTTGAGGGCCAAAAACTACTTGACTACGAAATCGAAATTGAAGGCCGCGAACAACGCAAGGGCAATATTTACCAAGCTGTTGTCACACGCGTTGAACCATCGCTAGAAGCCTGCTTTGTCGACTACGGCGAAGATCGCCACGGTTTCCTGCCCTTTAAAGAAATCTCCAAGCAATACTTTGCCTCTGGCGTATCTATCAGCCAAGCACGCATTCAAGACGTCATCAAAGAGGGTCAAACCCTGGTGGTGCAAGTCGAGAAGGAAGAGCGCGGCAACAAGGGCGCAGCGCTCACCACATTCATCAGCCTGGCTGGGCGCTATGTGGTGCTAATGCCCAACAACCCACGTGGCGGCGGCGTTAGCCGCCGTATTGAAGGTGAAGACCGCCAAGAACTGAAGGCCGCGCTTGATCAGCTCGAATACCCCAACGGTATGAGCATCATCGCGCGCACCGCTGGTATTGGCCGTGCGCCTGAAGAGCTGCAGTGGGACTTGAACTACCTGCTCAAGTTGTGGACCGCTGTAGACGGTGCCACCACCAATGGCAAAGGCGCGTTCTTGATTTACCAGGAATCCAGCCTGGTCATACGCGCCATTCGCGACTACTTCAACAGCGATATCGGTGAAATCCTCATAGACACCGACGACATCTACGAGCAAGCACATCAGTTCATGAACTATGTGATGCCCGAGCACGGTCACCGCGTGAAGCGCTACAGCGACGACACACCGTTGTTCTCACGCTTCCAGATTGAGCACCAAATCGAGTCGGCCTACGCCCGTACCGTGCAGCTGCCCAGTGGCGGCGCCATCGTCATAGACCACACTGAAGCCCTGGTCTCGGTTGACGTGAACTCAGCGCGCGCCATCAAAGGCGGCGCCATTGAAGAGACCGCCACACGCACCAACTTGGAAGCCGCTGAAGAAGTGGCACGTCAAGCACGGCTGCGCGACCTGGCTGGCCTCATCGTGATCGACTTTATCGACATGGACGAAGCGCGCAACCGTCGCGACGTTGAAAACCGCTTGCGCGACGCCTTGCGTCAAGACCGTGCGCGTGTGCAGTTTGGCTCTATCAGCAAGTTTGGCTTGCTTGAAATGAGCCGCCAACGCCTGCGCCCAGCGCTGAGTGAGGGTGCATCCATTCCATGCCCACGCTGCGGTGGCTCTGGCCACATTCGCGACACAGAGAGCTCTGCGCTGCAAATTTTGCGCATCATTCAGGAAGAGTCCATGAAGGACAACACCGCTGCTGTGTTGGTGCAAGTGCCCGTCGAAGTAGCCAGCTTCTTGTTGAATGAGAAGCGCACAGAGATTACCAAAATTGAACTGCAACAGCGCATTCACGTGCTGCTGGTGCCCAACAAGTCACTGGACACACCACAGTACAAGTTGGAACGCCTAAAGCACGACGACACCCGCCTGGACAACTTGCAAGCCAGCTACACCTTGGCCGAAGAAGTAGACGACGTAGCCACCGTGACACGCCGCAGCCAGGAACGCGCTAACAAGCAAGAGCCCATCATCAAGGGCGTACTGCGCGATGAACCCATGCCCGCGCCAGTTGCTGCGCCGGCCAAAGCGCAAAAGCCTGCCGCCAAAGCTGCAACTGCAGGTGCAAGTGGTGGCTTTGTGGACTGGATCATGGGCTTGCTGGGCTTTGGCAAAGACGCCGCCACCACTACAAAAAAGCCGCACACGCGCAACGGCAAAGACGCAGACAAAAACGGCGCCAAAGGTGAGCGCTCAGGTCGAGGTGAACGCGGCGAGCGCGGCGCACGTGGTGCGCGCGGTGGCCGTGGCGAACGCAGCGAGGGCGAAGGATCTCGCGCTGCACGCGGCCGCAACCGCGGACCGCGCGCAGCAGACGGCGACACAGCCGAACGCAGTGAGCGTGGAGAGCGTGGTGAACGCCAAGGTCGTGGCGAACGTGGCGGTCGCACACGCAACCGCAACGATCGTGCCGAAGGCACCGGCAACGCCGAGCAACACAATGGCTTTGCTGACAACGCCAACGTCACCAGTACAGACGCCAGCGTAGACGCTGACAACAAGCCACGCGCGCCCAGGCGTGAACGTGGCGAGCGTGGTGAACGCGGAGCACGCCGTGGCAGTGACCGCAACCGCAGCGAGCAATCAGATGAGCGCAGCGCAGCGGCGACTAGCCAGGGCAACGAGCAATCATCTGCTGATGCAGCCGCACACGACAACGCCACCAACACGTTGAACTCTGCCAGCGCAGCCAACGAAACGCCTAGCTACAGCTACTTCAACCGCCCCGCGGCTGATACGGATTCTTCTGTTACAGCCACTGAGCAATCGACTGACGTACAAACAGGCGAGACAGACCAGGCCAGCGCACCAGCCCACGAGCAGGCCGAACGCCAGCCACGTGAGCGTCGCAGCCGTGATCGTTACGGACGCGACCGCCGCCGCCGTGATGATGGTGACAACGCTGGCGAAGGCAACAACGCAGCAGCTGACAACAGCCAGGCGCAAGAAGATGAGCCACAACAGGCCGCTGCCGAGCAAGTCTTGGCTACACCAGCTGCTGCACCAGCAGCGGTTGTACCTGCACCTGCAAGCTCACCTGCAGCCGCACCTGTAGCTGCATCAGAGGCTGGCAAGCGTATGCCCAGTATTGGCAACTACACCTTGGCCATTGACGCCATGAGCGCCATCGCTGCCGGCTCTGGCCTGACTTGGGTGAACTCCGATGCGGACAAAATCGCGCAAGCGCAAGCCGCCATCGCTGCGGAGCCCAAGCCTGTACACGTGCCACGTGAGCGCGTGCCAGCGGTTGTGGTGGACCACGGCCCGCTGGTACTGGTAGAGACCAAGCGCGATCTGTCTCAAATGGCCATGCCGTTTGACAAGCAGTAATTGCGATAAGGCCTAAGCCCTGCAAAGGGCTTGGCATCAAAAAAGCCGCTGGCTCTCACGAGTGCAGCGGCTTTTTTTTGCAGCGTTGCAGCGTTGCAGCAGTTGTCTGGTGGTCAGTTCGCGCTGGCCATCATCAACTTGCGCCAGCCCTGTAGCCCCAGCTCACGCAGCACGGCCTTGTTGCGCTCGGGTATGGCCTCTGTGTCGCCATGCGCATCTATCGCGGCAGACAAGCTGTCTTCGCGTAGCAAGTGCAACATGGGGAAAGGCGCGCGGTTGGTGTAATGGCTCATGTCAGCCTCGTCTTCACCGCCGAATAGAAATTCGGGGTGAAACGGCACCACTTGCACCACGCCTTCCAGCTCGTGCTCGGCCACCACGTCGTCCACAATATTGAGGAAGTCGTTGAACACCAGAAAATCCGGGAACAGACCTGGGTGCACCACCAGGGTGGTGTCTACCTCTGCTGCGGGCGTGTCGCGCAGCAGCAAGAGCTCCGCGTCTAACTCGTCTAGAAAACCGTCCAAGTGCCTGGCACTGCTCACCACCACGCGCACCTGCCCCTTGTTGTAAACCGCTTTGGCAAACGGGCACAGGTTTAAGCCGATCACGGCCTGCTCCAGCCAATGCAGCGTGTGCGCCCTAACCGCTTCTACGTCGTGCATGGCGTTTACTTCAAAGCCTTGTAGCGAATACGCTGTGGCTTGGCGCCCTCGGCACCCAAGCGCTTCACCTTGTCCGCTTCGTACTCATGGTAGTTGCCATCAAAGAACACCCACTTAGAGTCGCCCTCGCACGCCAGAATATGCGTGGCAATGCGGTCCAGGAACCAGCGATCGTGAGAAATCACCATGGCACAGCCCGCAAACTCCAACAACGCGTCTTCGAGTGAGCGCAGGGTTTCTACGTCTAAGTCGTTAGATGGCTCGTCCAGTAACAACAAGTTGCCGCCTTCAGCCAAGGTTTTGGCCAAGTGCAAGCGTCCACGCTCACCACCAGACAAGTTGCCCACGCGTTTTTGCTGGTCGCCGCCGCTGAAGTTGAAGCGACCGCAGTAAGCACGGCTGGGCATTTGGAACTTGCCCACAGTGATCATGTCCAGGCCGCCAGAGATGTCTTCCCACACCGTTTTACTGTCGTCCAAATCCTCGCGGCTTTGGTCTACAAAAGCCACTTGTACCGTTTGACCGGTTTTGATGTCGCCGCTGTCAGGCTGCTCTATACCGCGAATCAACTTGAATAGCGTTGATTTACCAGCACCGTTGGGACCAATAATGCCTACGATCGCGCCGGCAGGCACTTTAAAGCTCAGGTCGTCAATCAGCACGCGATCACCAAATGACTTGGACACGCCCGTAAACTCAATCACCTCAGTGCCCAAACGCTCGGCCACGGGGATAAAGATTTCCTGGGTTTCGTTGCGTTTTTGGTATTCGTAATCAGACAGCTCCTCAAAGCGCGCCAAACGCGCCTTGCTCTTGGCTTGCCTGCCCTTGGGGTTTTGGCGTACCCATTCCAATTCCTTTTTCATGGCCTTGGTGCGGGCGTCTTCCGTGCGCTGCTCTTGCTCCAGGCGCGCCTCTTTTTGCTCCAGCCACAGCGAGTAGTTGCCCTTGTAGGGAATGCCGCGTCCGCGGTCCAATTCCAAAATCCATTCGGCCGCGTTGTCCAGAAAGTAACGGTCGTGGGTAATGGCCACCACAGTGCCAGAAAAGCGGGCCAAAAATTGCTCAAGCCACTCCACACTTTCGGCGTCCAGGTGGTTGGTAGGCTCGTCTAACAACAACATGTCAGGCTTGGACAGCAGCAGGCGGCACAAGGCCACACGGCGCTTTTCACCGCCAGACAAGTGGCCAATGATGGCGTCCCAAGCGGGCAGGCGCAAGGCGTCAGCCGCAATTTCAAGTAAGTGCTCACTATCAGCACCACCCGCTGTCGCAATGATGGCTTCCAGCTGTGCCTGCTCTGCGGCCAAGGCATCAAAGTCGGCGTCTTCTTCCGCATAGGCCGCGTACACGGCATCCAGACGCGCTTTGGCCTCCAGCACTTCACCCATACCGCTTTCTACGGCCTGGCGTACGTTGTGTTCAGGGTCCAGCTCTGGCTCCTGGGGCAAATAGCCAATGCGAATGCCCGGCATGGCAATGGCTTCGCCCTCTATTTCCTTGTCAATGCCGGCCATGATTTTGAGCAGCGTGGACTTGCCAGAGCCGTTCAAGCCCAAGACACCAATCTTGGCGCCAGGCAAAAAGCTCAGCGAGATGTCCTTCAAAATCTGACGCTTGGGCGGCACAGTTTTGCCCACCCGATTCATAGAAAAAACATACTGTGCCATGCAACTTATCCCAACTAAACAAACAATCAAACACGATATTGACCAACGGCCAAACCGCCTATTATCCCAGCTATAAGCCAGCCCACTTAAAGCTTGGTGAGAATTTGCAGGCCTTTGCCGCGCTGCTGGCCGTGGTCTTTGCACAACACAATGATCAGCTGGCCTCGTATTTGCCAACGTCAAGCCTCTAAAAACGCTGATAATGGACAAGTCTTGGGCCACCAGTCGCCCGGACGGCAGCACAATGCTGCGGGTAAGCGAAGGCTTCAAACCAACAGTCTCGCCACTCAAACACCCAAACTGATCGGTCTAAGACTGGCCCAAGGTAACCACCAAAGGCAGACCGATGCACCAGTGCCGTGAGACGGCACCTTTTAACTCAATGACTTTTGAAGAACTGAATCTGGCCCCTGCCATTCTGGACGCCGTGCGCGAGCAAGGTTACGAAACCCCCACACCTGTGCAAGCGCAAGCCATTCCGGCCGTGCTGTCTGGCGCAGATGTACTCGCCGGTGCACAAACCGGCACCGGTAAAACCGCAGGTTTTACGCTGCCTATCCTGCATTTGCTAAGCCAGCGCGAGCGCAAAAACAATGCTGTGCGCGCCCTGATCATGACGCCCACACGCGAGCTGGCCGCTCAAGTCGAAGAGTCTGTGCGCTTGTACGGCAAAAACCTTGACCTCACCTCCACTGTTGTGTTTGGTGGCGTGGGCATGAACCCCCAAGTCAAGAAGCTGCGCGCAGGCGTAGACATCTTGGTGGCCACGCCCGGGCGCTTGCTAGACCTGGTCGGCCAAGGCGCACTGGACTTGTCGCACGTTGAGATTTTGGTGCTTGACGAAGCCGACCGCATGCTGGACATGGGCTTTATTCACGACGTGAAAAAAGTCTTGGCCATCGTGCCTGCGCACAAGCAAAGCTTGTTGTTTTCGGCCACCTTCAGTGACGAAATACGACAGCTTGCCAACAACTTGTTGCGCGACCCACAGCACATTCAGGTCACGCCCAAAAATACAACGGTGCAACGCATCAGCCAGTGGATTTACCCAGTTGGTCGCTCCAAGAAGAAAGAGCTGTTGGCACACGTCATTGAAGCAAACAACTGGTCACAAGTGCTGGTGTTTACGCGTACCAAGTTTGGCGCCAACCACGTCGCGCAATTTTTGAGTGACAAAGGCATCACCGCCATGGCCTTGCATGGCAACAAAAGCCAAGCAGCGCGCACGCAAGCGCTGGCTGGTTTTAAAAGCGGTGAAGTGCGTGCCCTGGTGGCAACAGACATTGCCGCACGCGGCATTGACATTGACGAGCTGCCACACGTGGTGAACTACGAAATACCCAACATCAGCGAAGACTATGTGCACCGTATTGGCCGCACAGGCCGCGCCGGTGCCAGTGGTGAGGCTGTGAGTCTGGTGTGTATGGACGAAGAAGGCTTTATGCAAGACGTAGAGCGCTTTATCAACCAGCGCATTGAAGTCAAAATCATAGACGGCTTTGGTCCAGACGAAGGCGAGAAAGCTGAACCCATCGCCATGGGTCGCCAGGTGTTGTGGGGCGGCATTGGAAAGCCACCCGCACGCGATGTCATGGCAGCGGCGGGCAAGGCCGCACGGGGCGAAATGATGCAACGCATCCGCGAAAAGAAAGCAACCACGGGCGCGCCGGCAATGGTGGTGGTCGCAACGGTGGCGGACAAGGCCGACGCAATCAAGGCGGTGCACCAAGAAGCGAAGGCAACAGCCCACGTGCTGAAGCTGGCGGCGAAGGCCAGGAAGCACGCAACCCGGACTCACGCGGCAACCGCCGTCGTCGCCCACAACGCAATGGCGCAGGTGGTGGCGGTCAGGGCGGTCAAGGTGGTCAAGGTGGTCAAGGCTTCAGGCCAGAGCGCGGCAACGAAGCTTTTGGTGATGCACCCAGGCGAAACAGCGGTGGTGCCCAGCGCCAAGACCGCGAGCGGGGCGAGCCACGTGACCACAGCGGCGCGCGTCAGCCAGACCCATTGCGCACCAGCATTGACGCCATGAGTGAGCGTCGCGGTGGCGGCGGCAATGGCGGCAATCGCCGCCGTGGTGGCCCGGGTGGCAATGGTGGTGGCCAGGGCGGCGGTAACCGCGGCCCAGCCGACCCACTGCGCACCAACTTTGGCCGCATCAAGTAAGCAGCGACTTTGCGTTAGTCACACAGGCGTCTGGGACGCCTGTTTTTTTGGGCACCATACGGGGCATGTCTTCCCATACTGCCCCACTACCCACCTCCACAAACGCAGACAGCGTTCTTGAGCAATGGCTGGCCGACGAGGCGGCCAAACGCCACGTCATGGAAACAGGCGCCGGCCCTGGCGTGATGACGCCCGCACAATTTGGCGGTAAAACAGGGCTGGAAACCATGCAAGCCATGCTTGCTGGCAACGCGCCCTACCCCTCTATTGGTGCCACGCTGGACTTTATGCTGGTCGATGTTGGCGACGGCCGCGCAGTGTTTCAAGGCCGCCCTGGCCCTGCACACTTAAACCCCATGGGCACTTTGCATGGTGGCTGGTACGCTGCCATTTTGGACTCGGCGCTGGGCTGCTCGGTGCACAGCAAAATGCCAGTGGGGCGCGGTTACACCACAGCCGAGCTCAGCGTCAACCTGGTCAAAGCGGTCAACCTGGCCAGAACACCCCTTGTGCGGGCCATAGGTACCGTGCTGCACTGCGGTAAACAACTGGCCACTGCCGAAGCCAAACTCATTGGCCCTGACGGCACCTTGTACGCACACGCCAGCACCACCTGTTTGGTTTTCGAATTGCCAGCATAATCAGGCTCATGAGACTTTTACACACCATGCTGCGCGTTGGCGACTTAGACAAGTCCATCGCTTTTTACACAGACGTCTTGGGCATGCAGCTGCTGCGCAAATCCGAGAACCCAGAGTACAAATACACGCTTGCATTTGTTGGCTACGGCTCCAACCCTGAACACGCTGAGCTGGAGCTCACCTACAACTGGGGCCAAAGTGACTACGACTTGGGCACGGCCTACGGCCATATTGCGCTTGCCGTGGCAGACGCCTACGCAGCCTGCGACAAGATAAAAGCAGCCGGTGGTAACGTCACCCGGGAAGCAGGCCCAGTCAAAGGCGGCAGCACCGTCATTGCGTTTGTGACAGACCCTGACGGCTACAAGATAGAGCTGATTCAGCGCCCTGAGTCAACGTAAAAAATCCCGCAGATGCGGGACTTTTCAAGACGCAGTGGCTGTTCACTGCACCATGTTGCCGCTGATCATCACGTCAACGCGGCGCGCTTGCGCATAACTGCCCGTACCTATCAGCACCTCGGGTTTTCTCATCACCACGCGGTCTTCAGGTGCGCCGGCCATCAGCAACGATGCACGCACTGCCATGGCACGGCGCTTGGCCAACTCGGCATTGAAAGCCGGGTCACCGGTCTCGTCATGAAAACCGGACAACACCACAAACTTGCCGGCCTTGGCTGCAGTCACAGCGTCACCCAGGGCAGCACCGGCGCCAGAGGCCAGCTCAGCGCTGCCCGTTGCAAAGTAAAACGTCACCGCACCAGCATCCACAATCACACTGGCGTCATTGGCGTAGCCTTCAGCCTCAGCAAGGGCAGCGTCTTGTGATGCAACAGCAGCACTGTTTGATGAAGTCGATACGCCAGCCGTTGCGCCCTTGGTTTTCAAAACGCCCAAGCCCACCACACCACCAATCACCAATACCAGGATAGATAACAACAGGCACAAAACCACGCGTTCTTGTTCGTTGCTGTCTGATTGCATTGCAATACCTTTGTAAAAAATGAGATCCGGGCAACGGCGCGCCCTGCGACCCAATTGTAAGTCTTGGTAGCGCTGCAAACGCATTAGGCGTCACGCCATCGCCATCAGATTGGCTGCGCGACCAGTCCCAATATACTTGCCACATGAGCACTCAACATATCGCCGACCTGCGCAAAAGTTACGAACGCGCCGCCTTGAACGAGCAAGACTCCAAAGCTGACCCCAGGTTGCAGTTTGAGCAATGGCTGAACGAGGCCATTGAGGGACAGATACCAGAACCCAACGCCATGACACTGGCCACCGTGGACAACAACATGCGCCCCAGCACGCGTGTGGTGTTGATCAAGGGCTTGGACGAACAAGGTATTGTTTGGTACACCAACTACAACAGCCGCAAAGGCCAGCAGCTGGCGGGCAACCCCTATGCAGCCCTGCAGTTTCATTGGGTAGAGCTGGAGCGCGTGGTACGCATTGAAGGCATTGTCGAGAAAGTCAGCGACGCCGAAAGTGACGCCTACTTTCACAGCCGCCCACTGGACTCACGCATTGGCGCATGGGCCAGCCCACAAAGCGAAGTCATCAGCGGACGCGATGTCTTGGTCACCGCAGCCGCCAAATACGGTGCCAAATTTTTGCTCAACCCACCACGCCCACCGCACTGGGGTGGTTTTAGACTAAAGCCCACACGCTGGGAATTTTGGCAAGGACGCAAAAGCCGCCTGCACGACAGGCTGCAATACACGCCCAGCAACGACACAACGTGGTTGCGTGAGCGCTTGGCACCCTGACATGCTGCGTTAGTGGATTTGTCGAATTGGCTGGTCCGCCACCGCTTGCAACTGCGCATCACTCACCAAATGCGGTGCCACATCACGCAATGGCAGCACCACAAACGCGCGCTGCCACATGCGTGGGTGCGGCACTGTCAGCTGCGGCGAGCCAATGCTTGCACTGCCGTACAGCAGCACATCCAAATCAAGCGTGCGCGGTGCATTGGCGTAGCTGCGCACGCGCCCACCAGCAAGCTCTATAGCCTGCAGCGCCGCCAGCAACTGCGGCGGCGTTAACGTGGTGTCCATGCCCATCACAGCGTTGACATAGTCTGGCCCATCTGCCTGCCACGGTGGGCTTGCATACAGCGGCGACAAGCTGCTGGTGCCTGGTAGACCCAAGGCCGCAACCTCTGAAGCCGCGGCCAGCACCTGTGCACGCGCATCGCCCAGGTTGGCACCCAGCGCAATAAAACAGCGCACCGCCACGGCTACTTAACCGGACTGCGTGTCCGAGCCATCACCGCCCAAGTCGCCACCAGTGGGCTTGCGGCGGCGGCGACGGCGTTTGCGCGCGGGTGCACCGGCATCGCCAGTTGAATCATCGTCTCGCAATGCAAGCCCTATGTCTTGCGCATTTGTGGCAACTGCATTGTTGTCCGCATCAAGCGCCGCATCGGTGTTGGCCGCCGCTTTGCTTGATGCAGTTGTACGCGGCGCGCGCTTGCGTGGTGTTTTGGTGTTGGCTTGTGCGCGCAAGGCTTCCAGCATGTCGTAGCGCTCATCGTCCGAGGCCATGCTAAAGGTTTCCCACCACTGGGCCAATTCGGGCTCTACCTCGCCCACTTGGGCGCGCAGGCGCAAAAAGTCAAAGCCAGCTCTGAAGCGGTTTTGCGCGACCAAACTCATGGCGCTGCTTGGCGTGCGCTTGTCAAAGCGTGGCTGCATGGTCCAAATTTCGCGCATGTCTGCACCCAACTTGCCACGACCCGATACGTCGCCAATACGCGACTCAAACACGTCGTCCACCGCATCTTGCAACGCCGGAAAACTGCTGGGACGTGGGCCTTTTTGCGCACGCAAGCGCTTGTCCCAGCCATCACGCACGTCTGACCACAACACACAGGCCAGCAAAAAGCTAGGCGCTACGGGCTTGTCTTCGCCCACGCGCCTGTCGGTATCCACCAAGGCTTGGTGTACAAACGGACTGGATGCGCGCGCCACAGCCAAATCCAGCAATGGGTAAATGCCCTTGGCCAGCCCCAAGCTTTGCAGTGTCTCTACGGTGGCAACAGCATGGCCGGTTTGCAGCAGCTTGAGCATTTCGTCGAACAAACGGCTTTGCGGCACATCGTTTAACAACTTGGCGCTGAGCACCAACGGCTCGCGCGATGCCTTGTCTAGCGAAAAGCCCAAGTGTGACAACTTGGCCATGAAACGCACGGCTCTGATAATGCGCACCGGGTCTTCACGGTAACGCATGGCCGGGTCGCCAATCATGCGCATCACGCGTTTGCGCGCGTCGCGAATACCGTTGTGGTAGTCCACCACCACCTGCGTCGTGGGGTCGTAATACATGGCGTTGATGGTGAAATCGCGTCTGGCCGCATCCTCCTCCAGGGGGCCCCACACGTTGTCGCGCAATACGCGACCTGATGCGTCAACGGCGTGCGTGGCAGTGGCCAGCTGGTGCTTGCTGGTGCGCTCGTTGCCACTGACCTGTTGCGCGTCAGCGCTATCCAGATAGGCCCTAAAAGTAGACACCTCTATGACTTCGTGCTCACGTCCGCGCCCATACACCACGTGCACTATGCGAAAGCGCCTGCCAATGATGAAGGCGCGCCTGAACAAGCGCTTGACTTGCTCAGGTGTGGCATCCGTGGCCACATCAAAGTCCTTGGGGCGCACACCGCACAGCAAGTCACGCACAGCGCCGCCCACAATGTAGGCCTCAAAGCCGTCATCTTGCAGCGTTTGCACCACATCAATGGCGCGCTTATCCACCAAGTCAAGATTGATTTTGTGTGTCTTGGCAGGCACGTCTACGCGCTCACCAAACCTGGATGCTTCAGACGGCTGCGAGCCGCCCAGTAGTTTTTTTATAAATTTTTTAATCATTGAATAAATCCAGCACGGGCCAGCCGCGCTCGGTGGCGATAGCCTTTAGCCTATCGTCCGGGTTGGTAGCGACCGGATGAGTGGCACGCTCCAGAAGGGGTAAATCGTTGATGGAGTCGCTGTAAAAGTAGCTGTACTGCAAATCAGCCCAGCTCAGGCCCCTGTCAGCCAGCCATTGTTCCACACGTGTGACCTTGCCTTCTCTGAAGGACGGCGTGCCCGCAATGTCGCCGGTTGGCACACCATTGTTGTCCAGCACCAAGTCAACAGCAATCAGGTGGGCAATACCCAACGCCTTGGCAATGGGCGCGGTAATAAAGGCGTTGGTCGCAGTCACCAGCACAATCTCGTCGCCAGCACTGCGGTGCTTGTCCAGCAAGGCCCTGGCTTGCGGCCGAATCGCGGGCAATACCACCTGCGCCATGAACTGCTCATGGGCCCGTGCAGCCAAGGCTTGCGCGTTGTCACCCAAATCGCGCAAGCTGCGTGCCAAAGCGTATGTAGGTGTTGATGTCCAAGGTACCCGCCTTGTACTGTTGGTAGAAGGCGTCATTGGCTTTGGCAAATTGTTGGGCGTCGCGCCAACCCAACTGCACCGTGAACTGACCCCACGCGTGGTCAGAGTCCAGCGGCAGCAAGGTGTGGTCCAGGTCAAAAAGTGCGAGTTTCATAAGTTAGTCGTTGGCCTCAAGCATGGCCTTTATCAGCGGCACTGTGAGGGCGCGCTTGGTACGCAGCGCGTATTGGTCTAGGTGGGCCAGCAATTGCATCAGGCTGCTGAGGTCACGCGTGAAGCGATTGAGCATAAAGTCCATCACCTCATCGCCCAGCATCAGCCCGCGCTCATCGGCGGCGCGGCGCAATACCGCCCGGCGCTGTGCTTCATTGAGTGCATGTAATTGGAACACATGACCCCAACCCAGCCGGGTACGCAAGTCGTCACGCAACACCAAGTCGGCTGGGGGCAGCAAACCCGCTGCAAACACGCCCCTGACCACACCATTGGCAGGCGACAACGCATTGACAAACCAGTTAAACGCGCAGGCTTGCTGCTCTGCGGTGTACAGCTGGCAGTCGTCAAGCACCACGGCATCCCAGCTTTCGTCAAAGCTGCGCGGGTGCAAGACGCTGGCGTCCATCCAGCCCACACGCAAACCCTGCTCCACCAAGGCATGGCGCAAACCGCTTAGCAAATGCGTCTTGCCGCTACCGGCCTCCCCCCACAAATAAGTGGGCACAGGTGAGCGGCTAACGTGTGCTGCCCACATACGCAAGTGCCGCAAGCACTCGGCATTGCCACCGGCATCAAAGTTGTCCAGCGTTGGCAGCGGCGCCAAGCCAATGTCTAGCGCCAGTTGTTTCATGCAGCGTTGTACAAGTCACTGGCCAGGTACAACTTGTGCAAGCGGCCAAAGGCCACCAGCAACACCGCACCGGCAGGCAACGCAATGAGCACGCCCACAAAGCCAAACAAATGACCAAAGGCCATGAGCGCAAAAATAACGGTGATGGGATGCAAGCCAATACGCTCACCCAGCAAACGCGGTGTAAGCCACATGCTCTCAAGCACTTGCCCAACGCCGTAGACAGCCGCCACCCACAGCACGCCTGTAGCGTCTTGAAACTGAAGGGCTGCAGCCAATAGCGCAATGATCAACCCCAAGCCAAAACCTATGTAAGGCACAAACACGGCCAAGCCGGTAAACAGGCCAATGGGCAAGGCCAGCTGCAACCCCACCAAGGTCAATGCCACCACATACAACACGGCAAGCACCAACATCACCAGGGCTTGGCCGTGCAGGTACTGGCCCAACATGTGGTCAACGTCTGTAAAAAAATGTTGCACGCTATCGCGCCAACGCACTGGCACCACCAGCATGGCTTTGCTCAGCACACGCGGATAGTCCAGCAATAGGTAGTAAGCCACTATGGGCGTGAGCACCACGTTACCCAACACGGCCAGCAAGGCACTGCCACCAATGCGCAGCGAGGTGAGCAAGGTTTGCAAGATATCGGTTTCGTGTCCGGCCAACATGGTGCGCAAGGTCTGGCGCACCATGTCTACATCTACCGTGAGGCTTAGGCCAAAACGCGCGGCTAACGGCGTGGCCCACTGGTTGAAGTGGGTTAGCAGCGCTGGAATTTGGTCGCGCAGCAGCGGCAGCTGCTTGGTTACCACCGGCACAACCAGCAACAACAAAGCCACCAACACCACACACAACACGGCCAAGGCAATGCCAGCACCCAGCCACTTTGGAATGTTGTAGCAGGCCATGCGCTCCACCACTGGGTGCAGCGCGTAGGCCAACACGCCCGCCACGATAAACGGCGTGAGCACAGGTGCCAGCGCGCTCAGAAGCCACACGGCGGACAGGCCGACGGCCAGCCACAGCAGGCTTGTGCGCAATTGGGGGGATAAGAGCATGGTGTATTGACTAAAAGGGCCTGGTATCAGCGTTTGTACACAAGAAAGGGCGACAGATTCATACAATAGCGACTGTTGCCAAGCCACACCCCGTGCTGCGGCTGCGCAAACGCCTGGCACAGCTACTGTCGGTACGCTGCGCGCCATGTGCCATTTTACCCAGCATCACAGCTACCACTGCACCCGCCAATAGCTACTGAAAAGTCACTAAACGCTACTAAAAAGTCCCTGTTATGAGCCAAACACCCCTGTCCTACAAATCTGCCGGCGTTGACATTGAAGCGGGCGACGCCCTGATTGAACGCATCAAGCCGTTGGCGAAAAAGACATTGCGCGAGGGCGTGATGGCCGGCATTGGCGGTTTTGGTGCGCTGTTTGAAGTGCCCAAGCGCTACAAGGAACCCGTGCTGGTCAGCGGCACCGACGGCGTAGGCACCAAACTCAAACTCGCCTTTGAATGGGGCATGCACGACACCGTGGGCATTGACCTGGTAGGCATGAGTGTGAACGACATATTGGTGCAAGGTGCAGAGCCTTTGTTCTTTCTGGATTACTTTGCATGCGGCAAGCTAGACGTGGACACCGCGGCAGCGGTGGTCGGCGGCATTGCAGCGGGCTGCGAAGCCAGTGGCTGCGCGCTCATCGGTGGCGAGACGGCAGAAATGCCAGGCATGTACCCCGACGGCGAATACGACCTTGCAGGCTTCGCTGTGGGCGTTGTTGAAAAGGCCAACATCCTGGACGGCAGCACCGTGGCCGCTGGCGACGTGGTCCTTGGTCTTGCATCCAACGGCGTGCACTCCAATGGCTTTAGCCTGGTACGCAAGTGCATTGAGCGCGCAGCCAGCAACCTACCCCGGCAACTGGATGGCAAGCCCTTTAAAGAAGCGCTGATGGCCCCTACCCGCTTGTACGTCAAAAGCGTATTGAGCGCGCTCACATTGGGCAGCATCAAGGCGTTGGCTCACATCACCGGTGGCGGCCTGCTGGAGAACATTCCGCGCGTACTGCCCGAGGGCTTGGGCGTAGACCTCAGTCGCAGCGCATGGCCACAAACCGAGCTGTTTGCCTGGCTGCAACAAACAGCAGGCATTGACGAAGTAGAAATGAACCGCACCTTTAACAATGGCATTGGCATGGTGCTGGTATGCAAGCCTGAGCACGCGCAAACGCTAAAAGACCACTTGAGCGCCGCTGGCGAGACGGTCTATGCCATGGGCACAGTGGTGCACAGAGGCCCAGACCAAGGCGCTGTGGTTCAGGTGCATTAACAAGCCAACGCCGCCTTTGCGCGCGGCGGCTGGTAACTGCAAGCGCGTGGCCTACAATTTTTGCAATTGCAACAACGCCGCGCTCACCTGCGCGGCATCCGGTGCGCCAGGCGCTTCTCGGAGGTAAGTCTCCAAGTCGCGCACGGCACTGTGCTTGTCGCCCAATCTTGCAGCACAAAGGCCGCGGTCACGCCGGTACTCCCAGCGCCTGGGGCTTAGCAACACCAGACGCTCATGTACGCAAAGCTCACGCGGCGCATCATCCTGGCTTTTGTGAATTTCGCGCAAATTGGACAGCACAGCACGCGCACCACAATGTCGTGGTTGCTGGCAGGTTGCAAAAACAAGTCAACAGGCGCGTCATCTGCGCCAGTCATACCCAATTGCGCCTTAAATGGTTCCGCACGTTCTGACAACTCTTCCCGGCTAAGGCTCACACCACCAAACGGGTCAACAATGACTTGCCCCTCAGGCAAGGCCAGTTTGCATAAAAAGTGTCCGGGAAAGCTCACACCATGTGCGGTCAGGTCCAGACTGGCTGCCAGCTCCAGCCAGATAACAGCCAGCGAAATGGGTATGCCCCGACGTGTGGCCAGTACCACATGCAAATAACTGTTGTCCGGGTCGTAATAGTTGTTGAGATTGCCTTGAAACCCCAGGTCCACAAAGAAAAACTGGTTCAAGGCGCGCAGCCTGTCCACTGGCTTGGCCTGTGCAGGCACGCGTCTGTGCAAACGCTCTATCAGTTGGTCTACCGCATTGGGCACAGCGGCCACATCCAACTCCGGGTATTCGTCCATGGCCAAGCTGGCAATGGTTTCCAGTAGCGGCAAGTCCGACTCGTCGGCCACCAACATGGCGAAATAACCCAGCGCAGACTGGGTAGGCGGCGTCCAGTTCATGACCGCTCCTTATCGGGCACACCCGACGCAAGTGCCGTAGACACGCTGGCGCGTCGCATGAGTTGGCGCAGCGGCATACCCAGCAAAGCCAAACCGCCAAAGTAAATAACCGCGCAGCCCAAAGCCACACCCGCCAGGGCAGCAATGCGCAAAGACCATTGACTTTGCCATGCGGCCCAGTCAATGGCTTGTGCACTAAACCACATCCACGCACCCAAGGCTGTGGACACTACGGCAATGCGCAACAAAAACAAACCCCAGCCAGGCGACATGCGCAAGGTGCCCTTACGCACCAAACCCACCCACAGCCAGGTCGCGTTCAACACCGCCCCCGCGCCTATGGCCAACGCCAAACCGGCATGGGCAAAGTGCGGCACCAGTACCAGGTTGAGCAGTTGGGTAAACACCAGCACCACAACGGCAATCATGACCGGCGTTTTGATGTCTTGCTTGGCGTAATAGCCAGGCGCCAAAATCTTGATGGCCACCAAACCCACCAAGCCCACGCCATAACCCATTAAAGCCAGGCTTGTTTGGTGCAAGTCGCCGTCATTGAAGCGGCCGTAGTGGTACAGCACAGACACCAGCGCCTGCGGCATTAGCAACAAGGCCAACGCGCATGGCACAGTGAGCAACACCACCAGGCGCAAGCCCCAGTCCAGCAGCCCGCTGTAAGCTGCATCGTCGCCACGCGCTTTGGAGGCCGCCAATTGCGGCAGCAACACCACACCCAATGCAACGCCCAACAAGGCCGTTGGAAACTCCATCAAACGGTCAGCGTAAGTCAGCCAGCTCACACTGCCCGGCTGCAAATGTGAGGCGATTTGGGTGTTGATCAGCAGCGATATTTGCGCCACGCTCACACCCAACAAGGCCGGGCCCATGAGCCTGAGAATTTGTCGCGTACCAGGATCGCGCCAAGCGTCACGCACCACGCTTGGGCGGCAGGCAATGCGCGGCAACATGCCAATACGCAACAACGCTGGTATTTGCACGCCCAATTGCAGCAAACCACCCACCATCACACCACCCGCCATGGCGTAAATAGGCTCTATGCCCTTGCCAGCCAGCCATGGCGCACCCAAGGCGGCGGCGGCAATCATGGCGACATTCAGCAGCACCGGCGTGGCCGCGGGCACCACAAACCGCTTCCAGGTGTTGAGCACACCAGCGGCCAAGGCCACCAGCGACATGAAACCAATATAGGGGAACATCCACTGCGTCAGCAGCACCGCCGTGTCAAACCCGTTACCGGTTTGCTGCAAACCACTGGCCATGGCCCACACCACCCACGGCGCGCCCACCACACCCGCAACGCAAGTCAGCAGCAGCGCCCACACCAGCACTGTGGCCACGGAATCGACCAATTGCTTGGTGACCACATCGCCTTGACTGGCTCTGGTGGCGGCCAGCACGGGGACAAAAGCCTGGCTGAAAGCGCCCTCTGCAAACAAGCGCCGCAGCAGGTTGGGTATGCGAAACGCCACATTAAAAGCGTCTGTGGTGGCGCTGGCACCAAAAAAGGCAGCCACCAGCAACTCGCGCATCAATCCGGTAATGCGCGAGGCCAGCGTCAGTACAGACACCAAAGAGGCAGCTTTGAATAAGTTCACGCAACCAGTGTAGCGGTTTGTACAAGGCCAAGACTCGGGCTATAATGCTGGGTTAGCTGGCAACATCTACAAACCGTTAAGGAAATCATATTATGGCAACCAAGCCAAAGAAAAAGAACCCGCGCCTAGCCTCTGGCCGTAAACGCGCACGCCAAAACATCAAACTGAACGCAGCGCACACCTCACTGCGTTCAAAGTACCGCACCGTTGTTAAAAACGTCGAAAAAGCTGTTGCAGCTGGCGAAAAAGACAAAGCGGTTGAGTTGTTCTCAAAGATGCAAGCTGTTGTTGACAGCATTGCTGACAAGGGCATCTTCCACAAAAACAAGGCTGCTCGCGACAAGAGCCGCCTGAGCGCCAAAGTAAAAGCTTTGGCAACTGCTGCAGCCTAACTGGCTGTTTTGGGAGCCTGACACTCGTACACAGGCTTCAGCTACAAGCACGAGGTTTAAAACAAGTTTTTAAACCGCGCCGTTTGAATTGGGTGCGCTGCCAGCTAAACCCGCATGAAAAAACCGCTGAATTCAGCGGTTTTTTTTCGTCTGACTTTTTGTACTAACCCTTTGGGGGCGCGGTCTTGTTATCAGCATCGGGCAACAGGCACGCCTCTGAAATCACCAAGTCGTTATCACGCCCGAAATTGATCACAAAATCCCAGGCCATGGGCTCAAACGCTCTCAGCTCTGCCTGCACAACCACGCAACGCACGCCATTGAGCAAAATGGGCACGCACCACGGCGAATAGGTTAAGTGGTCACCAGGCTGCGCCCCACCCGGCTAAACGAACACATGACGCCCGCAAGCCGCTCGGCCCAGTCACTGGGCCTGAAGACCTTACCTTTGCTGGTAATGCCTTGAATGAAAACTTCTTTGGCGTTATTGGAAACCATGAGGGGGTTTGGTTATGCGGCAATGCGCAACTCTAGCGCAGCCAGGCTTTAAAAGTCGCCTGGTCGGCATGCATTGTGTGCCAGATGTATTGTATCTTGTATAAGACTTGATACCCCCGAAACACATCGCCAATGCACGCTAACAGCCCACTGTCGTTGCCTGCACGCCTTGGCCTGATAAGCCCCTAAAATCGGCGTTTCCCCTTTTGTTTGCTACCGCCCCTACGGACACGCCGCCATGACCACACCCGCCCCAGTCGCCTCACCACACGTGATGAACACCTACGGGCGACTGCCTATAGCGTTGTCACACGGCAAGGGCTGCACAGTGTGGGACACCGAAGGCAAGCAATACCTCGACGCCTTGGGCGGCATCGCCGTCAACACGCTGGGCCATGCACACCCCACACTCGTTGCGGCATTGCAGGACCAAGTCGGCAAACTCATTCACACCTCCAACTACTACCATGTGCCGCACCAAGAAGCCTTGGCCGCCAAACTGGTGGAGTTGTCTGGCATGACCAATGTGTTCTTTTGCAACAGTGGTCTGGAGGCCAACGAGGGCGCACTCAAAATAGCGCGCAAATTTGGCCACGACAAGGGCATAGACAAGCCCAAGGTGGTGGTGTACGAGCGTGCCTTTCATGGCCGCAGCATTGCCACACTCAGCGCCACGGGCAACCCCAAAATTCACGCCGGCTTTGGCCCATTGGTAGACGACTTTATTCGTGTACCGCTCAACGACATCAACGCCCTCAAGGCAGCCACACACGAGCGCAACGACGTGGTGGCCGTGTTTTTTGAAGCCATTCAAGGCGAAGGTGGCGTACACCCCCTTGACGACGGCTACATAAAGGCTGTGCGCGCGCTGTGCGATGAACGCGACTGGCTGCTCATGATTGACGAGGTGCAATGCGGAATTGGCCGCACTGGCAAATGGTTTGCCCACCAATGGGCAGGCATAGTGCCAGATGTGATGCCCCTGGCCAAAGGTCTAGGCTCTGGCGTGCCCATAGGCGCAATCGTGGCAGGCCCCAAGGCGGCCCATGTGCTTCAGCCCGGCAACCACGGCTCTACCTTTGGCGGCAACCCGCTGGCCATGCGCGCTGGCGTTGAGACGCTGGCCATCATGCAAAACGAGCACATCATGGCCAACGCCGCGGATGTGGGTGAATACCTACAAGCGCAACTCAAAGACGCCTTTGCAGACCAGCCCGGCGTTGTGAGTGTGCGCGGCAAAGGCCTGATGATTGGCGTGGAACTCAACAAGCCTTGCGGCCAACTCATTGGCCTGGCCATGCAACATGGCCTGCTGATTAGCGTGACAGCCGACACCGTCATTCGACTGGTACCACCGCTCATACTGACGCGCGCGCAAGCCGACGAAATCGTGGCCATACTAAAGCCCTTGGTCAACGACGTACTTGCAGGCAACGCCTAAACACCACGCTACCCCATGAAACATTACCTACAGTTCAGTGACTTCTCAGCCGACGACTACGCGTGGATTTTGGAACGCGCGCGCATCATCAAAGCCAAGTTCAAGTCTTACGAAAAATACCAACCCCTTAGCGACCGCACGCTGGCGCTGATCTTTGAAAAAGCCAGTACCCGCACCCGCGTGAGCTTTGAGGCAGGCATGTACCAAATGGGTGGCTCTGTGGTGCACCTCACCACTGGCGACAGCCAACTGGGGCGCTCTGAGCCCATTGAAGACAGCGCCCGTGTGATCAGCCGCATGACAGATATCGTGATGATTCGCACCTATGAGCAAAGCAAGCTAGAGCGCTTTGCCGAGTTTTCACGCGTACCCGTGATCAATGGCCTCACCAACGAATACCACCCTTGCCAAATTTTGGCGGACATCTTCACCTACATTGAGCACCGCGGCCCCATCGCAGGCAAAACCGTGGCATGGGTAGGTGACGGCAACAACATGGCAAACACCTGGCTGCAAGCCGCAGACATTTTGGGTTTTACCGTACACGTGAGCACGCCCAGTGGGTACGAAGTCGACGCCAAGCTGGCGCACGTCAACAACCCCGACTGTGTCAAAACATTTGCCAGCCCCACACAAGCCTGCGCCGGTGCTGACTTGGTCACCACCGATGTGTGGACCAGCATGGGCTATGAAGCTGAAAACGAAGCCAGACGCAAAGCCTTTGGCGACTGGTGTGTAGACGAGGCCATGATGGCCAAAGCCAAGCCCGATGCGCTGTTTATGCACTGCTTACCCGCACACCGTGGCGAAGAAGTAGAGGCCGAAGTGATAGATGGGCCACAGTCTGTTGTGTGGGACGAGGCAGAAAACCGCATGCACGTGCAAAAAGCACTGATGGAGTTTTTGCTGTTGGGACGTGTGAGCGGCTAAACCCGACGCTGCGCAGGCCGGACTTGGTAAATACCGGTAACAACGATGGCGACAGGCCAGAGGCAGCCTGACCACTAGCCACCAGCAACATCGGCTGGCGTGGCGGCTTACTTTCTGGTCAGGGCGGTGTGCAAGCCATAGCCATAAAGCCACGGCTGATCCAGCAAACGCCCGCCCAAAGCCCACATGGCCGTATTGCGCGCCACGCGCTTGACACCGCTGGCATGGAAAATACGCCCATTGCGTTTGGCACGTTGCTGCACCTTGGCATTGCGCTGCCAGCGATTGACGGCATAGGTACGCAACTGTTGTGGCACGCTCAGTGCCGGCATGGCCAACACGCGGCCCAGCTCGTAAGCGTCTTCAATGGCCATGCCTGCGCCTTGTGCCAAATAGGGGCGCATGGGGTGAGCCGCATCGCCCAACAACGCCACACGGCCCATGGCCATATCATCAGGCCCGCTCACGGGTGCACGCTCAAACAGCTGCCAAGCCAGCCAACCATCGGGGTGATCAATGCTGCGCTCGTCGGGCACGCTGGCAATCAGGTCTGACAACATCTTGCAGGTATTGCCCAATGCATTTTTAACCTCAAAGGCAGGCGTGACGTTGTCCCACCACTGCGCCTCGCCATTCAAGGTGGCGTGTGCCACCACCACCACATTCATGGCCTCACCGCTGCGCACCGGATACTGCACCACGTGCACCAATGGGCCCAGCCACACGGTCACATCCGGGCTACGTGCCACAGGCTGCATATCGGCACAAGGCACCATGGCACGGTAAGCCACGTGGCCTGTAGGCTCAGGGGCGGCACTGCCCAGCAGCGCCTCACGCGTGCGACTCCACAAGCCATCAGCCCCCACTAAAACATCACCCTGCACAGCCGGGTCATCCCCCACTTGCAAACAAACGCCTTCCACCGACGAGTCGTCCACACTCACCACACTGCGCCCAGTGCGAATAGACAAGCCGCTGAGTTGGGTGAATCCATCGAGCAACACACGGTGCAGGTCCGCACGATGCACGCACACATAAGGCGCGCCATAAGCCGCAAGACTGGATTCGCCCAAAGGCTTACGGGCCAGCACACGCCCTGTTTGCACCGATCGCACAACCAGGTTTTGCGGCACACAGGCAACCGCCAACAACTCGTCCAGCAAGCCCCACGCTTCTAAAATGCGCGTGGCATTGGGCCCCAGTTGTATGCCAGCGCCCACTGGCGCAAAGGCGCCTGACTGCTCAAACATGCGCACCATGTGGCCTTGGCGCGCACAAGCGATGCCAGCGGCCAAACCGCCAATGCCTGCACCGGCAACCAAGACCTGCGCCCTAGATTCACGACCACTTAAGCCGCCACAACCCCACACCATGCGTATGACTTTCCTTATTGCGAATAGCTGCCCATTTTGACAGACCTAGCCGATGGAAAAGACCAATGAAAAAGCCTCGCCTGCGCAGCAGACGAGACCTTGGCAGCAATAAAAAACCCGCCTTTTGCACGTCTGCCTTGCAGCAGAACTTTGGCCGAAACCAAGACGTGTGGCGGGTGTGTTGTGACTGATTTTAACTAAGCTGCTAACGGCAATCGGAGCTGCTTCATTTGACAAAAAAACGGCCCAGAGATCGCTCTCTGGGCCGTTTTTATCAGGGGGTCACCGCCTAGGCTCAGGCTTTGACGTTCTTCGCGTTCTCCACGTACTCTTCGATTTGGTCAAAGTTCATGTAACGGTAGACCTGCGCGCCGGCCTGGTTGATCACGCCCATGTCGGCATGGTATTCCGCTACGGTTGGGATGCGACCCAACTTAGAACAAATAGCGGCCAATTCGGCAGAGCCCAGGAAAACGTTTGAGTTTTTACCCAAACGGTTGGGGAAGTTGCGTGTGGACGTTGACATCACAGTCGCACCCTCGCGCACCTGGGCCTGGTTACCCATACACAGTGAGCAGCCTGGCATTTCGGTGCGCGCACCGGCTGCGCCAAATACGCCGTAGTGGCCTTCTTTGGTCAGCTCGGCAGCGTCCATCTTGGTGGGCGGTGCCACCCACAGCTTCACGGGGATGTCACGCTTGCCTTCCAGCAGCTTGGATGCGGCGCGGAAGTGGCCGATGTTGGTCATGCAAGAGCCGATAAACACTTCGTCAATGGGTGTGTTCACCACGTCTGACAAAAACTTGGCATCGTCTGGGTCATTAGGGCAGCACACGATAGGCTCTGTGATATCTGCCAAATCAATTTCTATGACTTCGGCGTACTCAGCGTCCTTGTCTGCCTCCAGCAACTCGGGGTTGGCCATCCACGCTTCCATGGCGTCAATGCGGCGCTGCAAGGTTCGCTTGTCTTCGTAACCGCTGGCAATCATGTTTTTCATGAGCACGACGTTTGAGGTCATGTACTCAATGATGGGCTCTTTGTTGAGCTTGACGGTACAGCCAGCGGCAGAGCGCTCGGCAGACGCGTCTGACAATTCAAACGCTTGCTCTACCTTGAGATCTGGCAAACCTTCAATTTCCAGAATACGGCCTGAGAAGGCGTTGATCTTGCCTTTCTTGGCAACTGTCAACAAGCCGTTCTTGATGCCGTACAACGGAATGGCGTGTACCAGGTCGCGCAAGGTGATGCCAGGCTGCATCTTGCCTTTAAAGCGCACCAGAATACTCTCTGGCATGTCCAGCGGCATCACACCTGTGGCAGCTGCAAACGCCACCAGGCCAGAGCCTGCTGGGAATGAAATACCAATGGGGAAACGGGTGTGGCTGTCGCCGCCTGTGCCCACTGTGTCTGGCAACAACAAACGGTTGAGCCACGAATGGATCACACCGTCGCCTGGGCGCAGTGATACACCACCACGGTCAGAAATAAACGATGGCAATTCGTGGTGCATCTTCACGTCAACAGGCTTGGGGTAAGCCGCGGTGTGACAGAAAGACTGCATGACCAAGTCGCTTGAGAAGCCCAAACACGCGAGGTCTTTGAGTTCGTCGCGCGTCATGGGGCCTGTGGTGTCCTGAGAGCCCACAGTGGTCATTTTGGGCTCGCAGTAAGTACCTGGGCGAATACCGGTTTGGTTGCCATTGGCAACTGGCATGCCGCAGGCGCGGCCCACCATTTTTTGCGCCACGGTAAAGCCTTTGCCTGTGTCTACAGGTGCCTTTGGCAAGCGGAAGGTCGTCGCTGCGGGCAGGCCCAAAAACTCGCGCGCTTTGGCGGTGAGTGAGCGACCAATGATGAGGTTGATACGACCACCAGCCTGGACTTCATCCAGCAATACGTCGCTTTTGAGAGCAAAGTTTTCAACCAGAACGCCGGCTTTTTCAATCTTGCCTTCGTAGGGGAAGATGTCTATGACATCGCCCATTTCCAGCTTGGACACATCCACCTCAATAGGCAGTGAGCCCGAGTCTTCTTGGGTGTTGAAGAAAATAGGGGCGATTTTGCCGCCCAGCGTGACACCGCCAAAACGCTTGTTGGGCACAAACGGAATGTCTTCGCCCGTCGCCCACACCACAGAGTTGGTGGCAGACTTGCGTGATGAACCCGTGCCCACAACGTCGCCAACGTAGGCAACCAAGTTGCCCTTTTCTTTCAGGTCGTTGATGAACTGCATGGGGCCGCGCTTGCCGTCTTCTTCTGGCTTGAACACCGCGTCCGCGCGGGTGTTTTTAAGCATGGCCAGGTAGTGCAGCGGAATGTCGGGGCGGCTCCAAGCGTCTGGCGCGGGTGACAAGTCGTCGGTGTTGGTCTCGCCTGGCACCTTGAACACGGTGACTGTGATTTTTTCAGCCACTTTGGGACGGGTGGTAAACCACTCTGCATCGGCCCAGCTTTGCAACACGTCTTTGGCTTGCGCGTTACCCGCCTTGGCTTTGTCTGCAACATCGTGAAAGGCGTCAAACATCAGCAATGTTTTCTTGAGCGCCTGTGCGGCCACACCAGCGACTGCAGGCTTGTCTAGCAAGTCAACCAAAGGCTTGACGTTGTAGCCGCCCAGCATGGTGCCCAGCAACTGGGTGGCATGCTCTGGCGTGATCAAACCACAGGCCACATCAGCGTGAGCGACTGCAGACAAGAACGATGCTTTGACCTTGGCAGCGTTGTCCACGCCTGGTGGCACGCGGTGGGTGAGCATCTCAACCAAGTCTTCGCCGTGGCCAGCAGGTGGGTTTTTAATGAGCTCAATCAACGCTGCCGTTTGCTCGACATTCAGTGGCAACGGCGGAATACCAAGGGCTGCGCGCTCGGCGACGTGGGCTTGGTAGCTGTTCAAAAAATCAGACATCAGATGCTCCATTCAAAAAAGGGGCTAGCAAAAAAACGATTGCAGCGACTTGGGCAACATCACGCCAGTGGCGTGGGCGCGCTCAAGCAGCTGCCAAAAATACCGGTAACTGGCACGGTCGTGCAGCTGTTCGTTCACAGACACGGGCGCCCAATGCGCTGCCAGGGCAGCCTCTATCACCTCAGCAGCGTGAGCAACTTCATCAAGCTGTGGCGACAAGGCCGCCACAATCACGCGCACTTGGTCAGGGTGAATACTCCACATGCGGGTGTAGCCCAAACGCTGGCTGGCAAAGCGCGCCGCCTGGCTTAAGGCCTCGCTGTCCTTGAACTCGGTCACCACACAATGCGACGCCACCTTGCCGTGCGCATGGGCGGCACTTGCGATTTCCAATTTGGCACGCAACACCAGCGGGTGCTCAAATTGCCCCGCTACGCTCATGGCTGAAGCGGGTATCGCACCACCATGTGCCGACACAAAATCCATCAGGCCAAAGCTCAAACTTTGCACACGCGGGTGGGCTGCGATGTCATGCGCTTGCGCCACCGCGGCGGGTGACTCAATCAGCACATGAATGGGCAGGCACTTGTTGGCTGCCGCGTCTATCACCTCGCAGGCTGCGTCCACATCGGCGCGGCGCTCGACTTTGGGCAGCATGACAAAGGCGACTTGAGACGCCGCCGCACCCACAATCGTGTGCACGTCGGTTTTAAAGTGGCCAGGCTTGCCGTCTGCGCGTGATCAAGCGCGTGCACGCGCACGCCCACTCGGGCACCAGCCAAGGCGGGTTGCTGCGCCAGCAACAGGTCAGCAATGCTTTGCGCATGCGCCTGCTCATGGCCCACAGGCGCGCCGTCTTCACAGTCCAGTGTGACGTCCATGACGCATGCACCAAACTCGGCCATCAACTCACGCTGAAGCTGCAAGCTTTTAAGCATGCGCGGCAACACACCGCAGTAGTGGTCACAAACGGGCAAACCCACTTGTGCGGCTTGCGCGCCCAACAACACATCGCGCGGGTGCAAAGCGCTAACAACTGTCATGGCGTTGCTCCCGTTGTGTGATGGTGTGTGCGGCTTCGCAATGTTTAGACCAAATGCGCAACAGCGGCTTGCTCGTCGGTCAACTCGCTCAGGGTTTTATTGATGCAAGTCTGGCTGAACGCGTCAATCTCCAAACCTTCCACGACGGTGTAGCTGCCGTTGTCACATGTGACAGGGAAGCCAAACATCACGTCCTTGGGAATGCCGTACTGGCCGTCTGAAGGAATACCCATGGTCACCCACTTGCCGTTGGTGCCCAAGGCCCAGTCGCGCATGTGATCAATGGCGGCGTTGGCAGCGGAGGCTGCCGAGCTCAGGCCACGCGCTTCAATAATGGCGGCGCCGCGCTTGCCAACTGTTGGCAAGAAGGTGTTGGCGTTCCAGTCTTGATCGTTGATCATGTCCTTGACCGACTCGCCTTTGATGGTGGCGAAGCGGTAATCGGCGTACATGGTGGGTGAGTGGTTACCCCATACGCACAGCTTTTCGATATCAGCAACGGCCTTGCCGGTTTTGCTGGCAATTTGGCTCAGGGCGCGGTTGTGGTCAAGGCGCAGCATGGCGGTGAAGTTGCTGCGCTTCAAGTCTGGTGCAGCTTTCATGGCGATGTAGGCGTTGGTGTTGGCGGGGTTGCCCACCACCAATACCTTTACGTCGCGGCTGGCAACAGCGTTCAAGGCCTTGCCCTGGGCTGTAAAGATGGCGCCGTTGGCGGCCAGCAATTCGGCGCGCTCCATGCCAGGGCCACGTGGGCGTGAGCCAACAAGCAACGCGTAGTCGGTGTCTTTGAAAGCCGTCATAGGGTCGGAATGGGCTTCCATACCGACCAGCAATGGGAATGCACAGTCTTGCAACTCCATCATCACGCCTTGCAAGGCTTTTTGCGCTTTTTCGTCCGGGATCTCTAGCAGCTGAAGAATGACGGGTTGGTCTTTGCCCAACATTTCGCCAGAAGCGATGCGAAACAACAAGGCGTAGCCAATTTGACCAGCAGGGCCTGTAACGGCAACGCGAACGGGGGCTTTACTCATAGTGATTAACTCCAACGGATTGAGAACACGAAAATGAAAGAAACAATGTGGTTGCCAGCCTCGAAGACGCACCGACAAACTGGGCGACAGTGTACTCGCGTAAACCCTAGCCGTCAATTTGTCTTATGTCTTATATAAGATATGATATCAGCCGCAGCTGTGCCACAATGGCAAGCGATTAACAAGGCGTCTTGCAAACGCCCTCACCCCATACATGAGCACCAGCCAATCAACCACCTCAGCCACAGAAGCCCCTGGCGACGCCATAAGCGACGCGGTCTCTGCCGCGGGTGGCGTGTTGGCGCCGCCCGCATTCAGCCCGCTGTACCAGCAAATCAAGGCGCTGATACTGCAAAGCCTGCAGCAAAGCGAGTGGAAGCCCGGCGACGTGATTCCCAGCGAGTTTGAGCTGGCAGCGCGTTTCAAGGTCAGCCAAGGCACGGTTCGTAAAGCCATTGATGAGCTGGCGGCCGACAACCTGCTGGTGCGCAAGCAAGGCAAAGGCACTTTTGTAGCCACCCACGCCGAGCAACAAGTGCAGTACCGCTTTTTGCGTCTGCAGCCCGATTTGGGCACCATACAAAGCGAAGGGCCAGCGCAGCGCAACATCGTGTCTTGCAAAAAAGTACGCGCCAGCGCCGAGGTGGCCCGCTTGCTGAGCCTGCGCACCGCAGACCCGCTGATTCAGGTGCGCCGCGTGCTGAGTTTTGCTGGCGTAGCCACCATTTGCGAAGACCTTTGGCTGCCCGCCGGCCCCTTCAAGGGCTTGAGCGCTGAGCACCTAAGCGAACACCCCGGTGCCATGTACAGCCTGTTTGAGACCGAATTTGGCGTGCGTATGGTGCGTGCCAGCGAAAAAATCAAAGCGGTGCTGCCAGATGAGCAAGCCGCTGTGTTGCTGCAGGTAGCCACCAGCACCCCCCTGTTAAGCGTAGAGCGAATTGCCTACACCTACAACGACACCCCTATGGAGCTCAGGCGAGGCCTGTACCTGACCGACACACACCACTACCAAAATGACTTGAACTAAAGCCCTCACCAATTGACCCGCCGCCTTCAAAAGCCGTAGCAAACTGATCGGAAACATGCGTGGCAGCATGAAGTACGCATGTTGCGTTGCAATAGAATCTTGGCAACCAAGCGGCGGTTACAAGCCAGTTACCTCCCTGGGTTGGCGAACGCCAGAACCCATTTTTCACAAGAAAGCCCCTGACCATGACCGAGTTGAAAAAACCGCGGCCTGAGTTCCGCAATATCAATGCATTCAAGGACTTGACCACTTACCGTTTGCCACCAGCAGGCTGGGTGTCGATTCTTCACCGCGTGAGCGGCTTGCTGATGTTTGTGCTGATGCCCTTCATCATCTGGATGTTTGACAAATCCATCAGTTCCGAGGTGTCTTTTGAGTACCTCACGTCGGCATTCGCAAACGGTGTAAGTATTTACCCTGGCTGGTTTTTGAAACTGGTGGTGTTGGCACTGTTGTGGGGCTACTTGCACCACTTCACCGCAGGTGTGCGTCACCTGTACATGGATGCCACCCACTCGGTCACCAAAGAGTTTGGCAAGTCCTCCGCTGTGGCGACTTTGGTTATTGGCTTAGGCCTGACAGCGGTGTTGGGTGCAAAGCTATTTGGCTTGTACTAAGTAGCACTTCAACACCAACAAAAAGGAAAAACCATGTCAGTGAATTTTGGTTCCAAGCGCGTCGTTACTGGCGCGCACTACGGCTTGCGCGATTGGATGGCACAACGCGCCACGGCTTTGCTCATGGCCTTGTTTACGGTTGTGTTGCTGGCCCAGGTGCTGTTCAGCACCGGCCCCATCACTTACGCAGTATGGGCGGGCATTTTCGCTGCCCAGTGGATGAAGACACTCACCTTTGTCGTGATTGTGTCCATGCTGTACCACGTGTGGGTTGGCATGCGCGATATCTGGATGGATTACGTCAAGCCCGTTGGTGTGCGCTTGGCGTTGCACTTGTTTACCTTGGTCTGGCTGATCGCGTGCGCGGCCTGGGCCATTCAAGCTCTTTGGAGGCTCTAAGCCATGACAGCAACTACTTCATCACTACCCAAACGCAAATTTGACGTTGTCATCGTCGGTGCGGGCGGCTCAGGCATGCGCGCATCATTGCAACTGGCTCGCGCTGGTCTCAATGTGGCGGTATTGTCCAAAGTGTTCCCAACCCGTTCGCACACAGTGGCGGCGCAAGGCGGCATTGGCGCGTCTCTGGGCAACATGTCCGAGGACAACTGGCACTACCACTTCTACGACACCATCAAGGGATCGGATTGGCTGGGCGACCAGGACGCCATCGAATTCATGTGTCGCGAAGCACCAAAGGTGGTCTACGACCTGGAGCACATGGGCATGCCGTTTGACCGCAACCCTGACGGCACCATCTACCAGCGCCCGTTTGGCGGACACACCGCCAACTACGGTGAAAAGCCTGTACAGCGCGCCTGTGCTGCAGCCGACCGTACTGGCCACGCCATGTTGCACACGCTATACCAACAAAACGTTGCCGCACGCACCACCTTCTTTGTTGAATGGATGGCGCTTGACCTCATTCGTGACGAGTCTGGCGACGTCGTAGGCGTAACCGCCATGGAAATGGAAACCGGCGACGTGTACGTTCTGGAGGCCAAAACCACGTTGCTGGCCACTGGTGGCGCAGGCCGCATTTTTGCAGCCTCTACCAACGCCTTTATCAACACCGGTGACGGCCTGGGCATGGCTGCACGCGCAGACATCCCGCTTCAGGACATGGAGTTTTGGCAGTTCCACCCCACTGGCGTTGCCGGTGCTGGCGTGCTGCTCACCGAAGGTTGCCGCGGCGAAGGCGCTATTTTGCTGAACAGCGAAGGCGAGCGTTTCATGGAGCGCTACGCACCGACCTTGAAAGACTTGGCACCGCGTGACTTTGTGTCACGCTGTATGGACCAGGAAATCAAGGAAGGCCGAGGCTGTGGTCCCAACAAAGACTACATCTTCATGAAGCTGGACCACTTGGGCGCTGAAACCATTCACAAACGCATCCCGTCTGTCTACGAGATTGGCGTGAACTTTGCCAACGTGGACATCACGCGTGAGCCTATTCCCGTCGTGCCTACCATCCACTACCAGATGGGCGGTATTCCCACCAACATCAACGGTCAAGTGGTCACGCCAGGTGCCGACGGCAAGCAACACGTCGTCAACGGTTTGTACGCAGTGGGCGAATGCTCCTGTGTGAGCGTGCACGGCGCCAACCGCCTGGGCACCAACTCATTGCTGGACTTGCTGGTGTTTGGCCGTGCAGCGGGCAACCACATTGTTGAGTTCAACGACAAGAACAAAGAGCACAAGCCACTGCCCAAAGACGCCGCAGACAAGTCGCTGGCCCGTTTGGCGCGATTGGACGCCTCCACCAGCGGCGAATACCCGCAAGCTGTGGCAGACGACATCCGCAAGTCCATGCAACTGCACGCCGGTGTGTTCCGCACGCAAAAAGCCATGGACGAAGGTGTCACGCAAATCAACGCCATGCGCGAGCGTGTGATGAACATTCACCTGGGCGACAAGTCCAAGACCTTCAACACCGCGCGTATCGAGGCCTTGGAAGTTGAAAACCTCATTGAATGCGCACAAGCCACCATGACGTCTGCAGCTGCACGCCACGAGTGCCGTGGTGCACACACTGTCTATGACTACGAACGCGGTGCAGATGACGCGGAATTCCCGTTGGGTCGCAACGACAAAGAGTGGATGAAGCACACCTTGTGGCACAGCGCTGATAACAGCCTGACCTACAAGGAAGTGAACCTGAAGCCACTAACCGTTGACTCAGTGCCCCCCAAAGTTCGCACGTTCTAAATACACACGGAGAACACACACATGGCTACCCGTACATTCAAAATTTACCGCTACGACCCCGAAAAGGACGCCAAGCCCTACATGCAGACCATAGACGTTGAACTCGACGGCTCTGAGCGCATGTTGCTTGACGCACTGATGAAACTCAAGGCGCAAGACCCCACCATCTCCTTCCGCCGCTCTTGCCGCGAAGGCGTGTGCGGCTCTGACGCCATGAACATCAACGGCAAAAACGGTTTGGCTTGTCTGACCAACTTGCTCACACTGCCACAAACCATTGTGCTGAAGCCCCTGCCAGGCTTGCCAGTGGTGCGCGACTTGATTGTTGACATGACCTTGTTCTTCAAGCAGTACAACTCCATCAAGCCCTACCTCATCAACGACACGCAAATTCCAGACAAGGAGCGTTTACAGTCGCCTGAAGAGCGCGACGAGTTGAACGGTTTGTACGAATGTATTTTGTGCGCCAGCTGCTCAACAAGCTGCCCCAGCTTTTGGTGGAACCCAGACAAGTTCGTAGGCCCCGCAGGTTTGTTGCAGGCCTACCGCTTTATTGCAGACAGCCGCGACCAGGCCACTGCCGAGCGCCTGGACAACCTGGAAGACCCCTACCGTTTGTTCCGTTGTCACACCATCATGAACTGTGTTGATGTATGCCCCAAGGGTTTGAACCCTACCAAGGCCATCGGCAAGATCAAAGAAATGATGGTGCTGCGCGCGGTTTAAACCCCCAGCTCCTATTAGCCAACAGGCCCGCCGTGACCACACACAACAACACCACAGAACAGCCCTTGCACGCGCTTTTGGACGAGCGCGCCATGAGCAAGCTCAAGTGGCGTTGCAGGCGTGGCCTGCTGGAAAACGACTTGTTCATTGAGCGCTTTTTCAAAACTTACCAGGCGGGCTTCACTGTCAGCCAGGCACAAGCGATGAATGCCTTAATGGACTTGTCTGACAACGACTTGCTAGACCTGCTATTGGTGCGCAAAGAGCCTGAGGGTGAGCTGGCCACCGCCGCCGTGACCGACTTGCTCAAGCTCATCAGAGCCAAACCCCAAACGGCGTAGCGCGCCGGGGTGACACTCACTTTTATTCGATATTTTTAAGGAATCCGCGTCATGAATTTATCTGACAACAAAGCCACGATGTCATTCAGCAACGGCAGCCCCAGCATTGAGCTGCCTGTTTATACCGGCTCCGTTGGCCCAGACGTCATTGACATTCGCAAGTTGTATGGGCAAACAGGCATGTTCACCTACGACCCCGGTTTCCTGTCCACCGCTTCATGCCAGTCCGCCATCACCTACATCGACGGCGACAAAGGCGAGCTGCGTTACCGCGGCTACCCCATTGAGCAGCTGGCCACGCAGTGTGACTACCTGGACACATGCCACCTGTTGCTCAACGGCGAGCTGCCCAACGCGCAACAGAAAAAAGATTTCGACCGCCTGGTCACCAGCCACACCATGGTGAACGACCAGATGCAGTTTTTCCTGCGCGGTTTCCGCCGTGACGCCCACCCCATGGCCGTGCTAACCGGCCTGGTGGGCGGCTTGTCAGCCTTCTACCACGACAGCACCGACATCACCAACCCTGAGCACCGCCACATTGCGGCTATTCGCCTGATCGCCAAGATGCCAACCCTGGTGGCTATGGCCTACAAATACAAAATTGGCCAGCCTTACATCTACCCCAAGAACTCACTGAGCTACGCCGGTAACTTCTTGCACATGATGTTTGCCACGCCATGCGAAGAGTACAAAGTCAGCCCCGTGCTGGAGCGTGCGCTTGACCGCATTTTCATCCTGCATGCTGACCACGAGCAAAACGCTTCCACCTCTACGGTGCGTTTGTGTGGCTCGTCTGGCACCAACCCATTCGCAGCCATTGCTGCTGGCGTGGCGTGTTTGTGGGGCCCTGCACATGGCGGCGCCAACGAAGCATGCTTGAACATGCTGGAAGACATTCAGCGCATGGGCGGCCTGGAAAAAGTAGGCGAATTCATGGAGCAAGTCAAAGACAAAAACTCAGGCGTGCGCTTGATGGGCTTTGGCCACCGCGTGTACAAAAACTACGACCCGCGCGCCAAACTGATGCAGGAAACCTGCAAAGAAGTGCTGGAAGAACTGGGCCTGGAAAACGACCCCTTGTTCAAGCTCGCCATGGCGGTTGAGAAAATTGCCTTGGAAGACGACTACTTTGTGCAGCGCAAGTTGTACCCCAACGTTGACTTCTACTCAGGCATCGTGCAGCGCGCCATTGGTATTCCAGTAAACCTGTTCACGGGCATCTTTGCCTTGGCCCGCACCTCTGGCTGGATTGCGCAGCTCAACGAAATGATTGGCGACCCCGAATACAAAATCGGCCGTCCACGTCAGTTGTTCACCGGCTCAGAAGTTCGCAACGTTATGCCATTGGACAAACGTTGATAGCAGCTGTTTGCAGCGCCTAGCAGCGGGCGCTCACACAACAAAGCCACCTCGCCCCAACAGGCCAGGTGGCTTTGTTGCGTATGGGATGCACCACGCGTTAACCAACCGCGCGCTGCCGCACGGCCTCATGCTTGTCGTCGTTTGCCGAGGCCTGCGCCAGCGCAATGGATGGCTTGGCGTCTATAGCCGCCATGGTGCCGCGCACAATGGCACCAGCGTGGATTAAGAGGCCTGCTGAATGCGCGTGACCCTGCACTTGTGCGGTTGCGCTGCATTCAACGATGTCACTGGCAATGAGATTGCCCACAACCTTGCCAGCCACGATGATGCGTGCAGCGCGAATGCTACCCATGACACTGCCACCTGCGCCTACCATGACCAAACCATGCTCTGCGTTGACGTTGCCCACAACATGACCGTCAATGCGCAAGCCAAAATCGTCTACCCACATATCGCCGTTGATGGTGAGGTTGCGGCCTACCAATGAGCACAACGCCAGATTGTTTCGGTTGATAGACATGGGCTTGGCCACTTTCAAGGACCTCAACCAGGACAGACATGATTGGACCACTTGTGGGGTGCGGGCGGCATAGGTGTAAGTTGTCTTGCTCATGGCGGTCCTTTTCGTGCATGGTTTATTGGGTAAACATCGCTGTTAGCAGCTTGTCGTGACAGCACTATTTATACACAAAATAGCTACATTTATTCACTTACTGAGCATTAAAAAGTGCTCTTTTAAATACTTAAATTATAAATATTACCGTATTGGTAGTGTTAAAAGATACTTGCCAGAAGTCATCAGGTTTATCTGCACCGCCCCCTTGAAAACAGCAAGACTGCCCTTATCATTAGCACTCGATGGCATTGAGTGCTAACAATGGCGCACTGGGTCAACCCAACGCTTGGCGCCGATGCAACCAATCAAGCCGTCTAGTCGTGCCCAGCACGGCTGTTTTGTTTGTTTTTTGAAACTGTGTAGTTCTATCTAGGAGATGCAATGAAACTACGTCCTTTAGCCGATCGCGTGATCGTTAAGCGTGTTGAAAACGAAACCAAGACTGCCTCTGGCATCTTGATTCCTGATAACGCGGCCGAAAAGCCCGACCAAGGTGAAGTACTGGCTGTAGGCCCAGGCAAAAAGAACGACAAGGGCGAGCTATCAGCCATGTCAGTTGCCGTAGGCGACAAAGTATTGTTCGGCAAGTACAGCGGCCAAACCGTCAAGGTTGACGGCGAAGAGCTGTTGGTCATGAAAGAAGACGACTTGTTTGCAGTGGTACAGGCCTAAGCCTTACACCACGCCCAACAGCAAGACCGTTAAACAGATTTTTAAATTTTTGGAGAGATAACAATGGCAGCAAAAGACGTCATATTCGGCGGCGAAGCCCGCGCACGCATGGTTGAAGGCGTGAACATTTTGGCCAATGCGGTCAAAGTGACATTGGGCCCAAAGGGCCGCAATGTGGTGTTGGAGCGCTCATTCGGCGCCCCTACCGTGACCAAAGACGGCGTGTCCGTGGCTAAAGAGATTGAACTCAAAGACAAGCTGCAAAACATGGGTGCACAGATGGTGAAAGAAGTTGCCTCACGCACCAGCGACAACGCTGGCGACGGCACCACCACTGCAACCGTGTTGACACAATCTATCGTGCGTGAAGGCATGAAGTACGTTGCAGCCGGTATGAACCCCATGGACTTGAAGCGCGGTATCGACAAAGCGGTAGCCCGCCTGATCGAAGAGCTGAAAAAGACCAGCAAGGCCACGACCACCAACAAGGAAATCGCTCAAGTCGGCACCATTTCTGCCAACTCTGACGAGTCTATCGGTCAGATCATTGCTGAAGCCATGGACAAAGTGGGCAAGGAAGGCGTGATCACCGTTGAAGACGGCAAGTCACTGCAAAACGAGCTGGACGTTGTTGAAGGCATGCAGTTTGACCGTGGCTACCTGTCACCCTACTTTGTCAACAGCCCAGAGAAGCAGTCTGCGATTTTGGAAGATCCGTACATCCTGTTGTGCGACAAAAAGATCTCCAACATCCGTGACCTGTTGCCTACATTGGAGCAAGTTGCCAAGTCAAGCCGCCCACTGCTGATCATCGCTGAAGATGTAGATGGCGAAGCATTGGCGACATTGGTGGTGAACACCATTCGCGGCATTTTGAAGGTTGTAGCTGTCAAGGCTCCAGGCTTTGGTGACCGTCGCAAGGCCATGCTGGAAGACATCGCCATTTTGACTGGCGGCAAGGTGATTGCTGAAGAAGTTGGCCTGACACTTGAGAAAGTGACTTTGGCCGACTTGGGTCAAGCCAAGCGCGTTGAAGTGGGCAAAGAGCACACCATCATCATCGACGGTGCAGGCGACGCAGGCGACATCGAAGCCCGCGTGAAGCAAGTGCGCATCCAGATCGAAGAAGCCTCTAGCGACTACGACCGTGAAAAGCTGCAAGAGCGCGTGGCCAAGCTGGCCGGCGGTGTTGCCGTGATCAAGGTTGGCGCAGCTACCGAAGTCGAAATGAAGGAAAAGAAAGCCCGCGTTGAAGACGCGTTGCACGCCACGCGCGCAGCTGTTGAAGAAGGTGTGGTTTCTGGCGGTGGCGTGGCATTGTTGCGCGCTCGTCAAAACGCTGGCGAAATCAAGGGCGACAACGCTGACCAAGACGCTGGTATCAAGCTGGTGCTCAAGGCCATCGAAGCGCCTTTGCGTGAAATCGTAGCCAACGCTGGTGGCGAGCCTTCAGTTGTGATCAACAACGTGATGGGCGGCAAGGGTAACTACGGCTTCAACGCAGCCAACGATACCTACGGCGACATGATCGAAATGGGTATTTTGGACCCAACGAAAGTGACACGTACTGCCTTGCAAAACGCTGCATCAGTGGCCTCTTTGATGTTGACCACCGAGTGCATGGTGTCCGAGTCTCCTAAAGACGACGGTCCAGCCATGGGCGGCGGCGACATGGGTGGCATGGGCGGCATGGGTGGTATGGGCGGCATGGGCATGTAACAAGCCCGCGCCCCTCGCGCACTCAAAAGCCCCGCAAGGTTTACGCCTTGCGGGGCTTTTTTACGCCTGGCACATTAACGCGAGTAGCCGCTGCTGCAATGAACATGGCCCCAGCAAAGCTGGCGCGCCACGCGCCAGTGCACAGGTATGACTTGTGAAATTACACCAACGGCGCAATCAAAGCCTCTAGCGTGTGGGTGTCTTTTACAAAAGCCCTGATACCCTCGCTCAACTTGTCTGAGGCCATGGCGTCTTCGTTGTGCATCAAGCGGAAGGTCGCTTCGTTGAGCTGCAACAAATCATCGGCACTGGCCTGATCGGCCGGGTCTAGCAAACGCGGCAAGGCTTCTTCGCTGGCTTGCAGCTGGGTCAGCAGGTCTGGGCTGATGGTGAGCAGGTCACACCCCGCCAGGGCTTTGATTTGTCCCACGTTTCTAAAGCTGGCGCCCATGACCTCGGTGGCAATGCCATGGCGCTTGTAGTAGCGGTAAATACGGGTTACAGAGGCCACACCCGGGTCGTTGACACCGGCCATAGCGGCTTCGTCCCAAGCCGCACCCGCCTGTTTCTTGTACCAGTCGTAAATACGCCCCACAAACGGCGAAATCAGCTGTACACCAGCATTGGCACAGGCAACGGCTTGCGCAAATGAAAACAACAAGGTGAGGTTGGTTTTAATGCCTGTGGCCTCCAGCTGGGCTGCAGCCTGAATGCCTTCCCAGGTTGAAGCCACTTTAATCAGCAAGCGTTTGTTGTCTATGCCTTGTGCGTTGTACAAGGCAACCAGCTGACGGCCTTTGGCCACTGTAGCGGCCGTGTCAAAACTCAAACGCGCATCCACCTCTGTAGACACACGCCCCGGCACATGCTTCAAAATTTCGCAACCAAAGCGCACCAGCAAAGCGTCCATCACCGCCTCACCTGCCTGTTGCTTGTCGGTGATGCCCTTGGCCTTCACGCTGGCGGCCACCTCGGCCAGCAATGGCTGGTAGGCAGGCATTTGCACCGCTTTGAGAATCAACGACGGATTGGTGGTGGCATCTTGTGGTGCAAAAGCAGCCAATTGTGCAAAGTCACCCGTGTCAGCGACCACGGTGGTGTATTGCTTTAATGCGTCTAGTTGGTTCATCTGGGCGGTGCCTCAATATTGCGTGCGAAATGAAATAAAGTTACATTACATGGAGTTCATGCGGTACCCATTTTAAACCGCATCGTCACACGAGTGTCCCGTATGTTAGACCGCATTACCGCCTCCCTCCCCTCACTGGCCCCCGCTGAGCAACGCGTAGGCAAACTCGTACTCCTGGACCCGCGCGCCTTTGCCAGCCTGCCAGTCACAGAGCTCGCAGAGCGCGCCCATGTGAGCAGCCCACTGTGGTGCGCTTTTGTCGCAGCATGGGTTACGACGGGCTTAGTGACTTCAAGCTCAAGCTCGCGGGCACCGTTAGTGAAGGCGTGCCCTTCATACACCGCAGCGTTGACCTAGACGACAAAGTCGGCGACGTCCTGGTCAAGGTCATTGATAACAACGTGGCTGCGTTTTTAAAGTACCGCAACGACGCCTCTACCCACGCCATAGAAAAAGCGGCTGCAGCCCTGCTCAACACCTGTGTACTGGGCAAGCGCATTGAGTTTTTCGGTGCCGGCAACTCGGGCATTGTGGCGCTGGACGCGCAACACAAGTTCTTCCGCTTGGGCGTGTCTACCGTGTCTTACAGCGACGGCCATATGCAAGTCATGAGCGCATCCATGATGGGCCCCGGTGACTGCTTGGTGGTCATTTCCAACTCTGGGCGCACGCGAGACCTGATGGACGCCACTGACATTGCCCGCAAGCACGGCGCCACCACCATCGCCATCACCTGCAGCGGCTCACCCCTGGCTAGCGCCGCTCATATCCACTTAGCAGCCGACCACCCAGAGGGCTTTGACAAATACAGCCCCATGACCTCGCGCCTGCTACACCTCACCGTGGTGGATGTGCTGGCCACACTGGTCGCACTGCGCCTGGACAGCGCACAGCTGCTGCCCAAGCTCAAAGACATGAAACAGAATTTGCGCTCCAAACGCTACGCCTGAAACGGCAATGATTTAAGCGGCTGGGCACAGCGTCCAAGCCCCATAAAAGCATATGCTCTTAAACTAGGCTGTTTAGCCACTTGCTAAAAAGACTGGAGCAAGATGGATTTAACAGATCAAGCGACAAAAAGCGGTACGGCATTGCCGCAAAAAGATTACTTTGTCGTGCGCGATGGCAAACGCTACGCGGGCATTCACCTGTTAATCGACTTACACGGTGCAACACATTTGGGCGACGCAGCTTTTATAGAGTCCACCATGCGCCACTGCGTTGAAGCAGCGCGCGCAACGCTGCTGCACATACACCTGCATCGCTTCAAACCCGATGGCGTGAGCGGCGTGGCCCTGCTGGCCGAAAGCCATATATCGGTACACACATGGCCTGAAAACCGTTACGCAGCCTTTGATGTGTTTATGTGTGGCGACACAGACCCATTGGTATGCGTTGATATCCTGCGCGACGCCTTTGAAGCAGAGCGCGTCACGGTACAGGAAATATTGAGAGGCCACGTGCATGAATGAACTCAAATGGTGGCACGAACGCTCTGACGGCCACGGCATCACCACATCACTGGATTTGAAGCTGCTGCATTCAGAGCAAAGCCCATACCAGCTTGTCGAAATATACGACCACCAATCCTTCGGACGCTTGCTGGTGCTGGACGGCTACATCCAGGCCAGTCAGGCCGACGAATTCATCTACCACGAGATGGCCGTACACGTGCCGCTGCTGGGGCGCGAACGTAAAGACGCCAGCGTTCTCATCATAGGCGGGGGCGAAGGCGGCATACTGCGCGAAAGCCTCAAACACGACTTCGTCACAAGCGTCACCATGGTCGAAATCGACAGGCGTGTGGTGGACTTGGCACAAGCGTATTTGGCTGTTAATGGCGATTACAACGACCCGCGCGTCGAACTCATCATTGACAACGCCGCCAACTTTGTGAGCCATGCTGCCAAAGACGGCAAGCGTTACGACCTCATCGTGTTAGACCTCACCGAGCCCGTGGGCCCCTCGTCGTGCCTATTCACCGAGCAGTTTTTAACCCAGGTTGTCTCACTGGTGTCGGACACAGGCGTGATTCTGGACTCGGACAGCATTTACTTGTCAACGCGCGGTGGCGACTTTTTGCAAGAGGTCAGCGGCGATGGCGACAACTTGTTGACAGTGATGCAGCGCACCAGACTGTTGCCTCACATAGACGTTTATCACACCAACATCCCCTTGTACCCTGGCGCCGACTTTGGGTTTTTTCTCTACAGCCGGGATGGGGTGTCTTTGCGCAAACCCGTCAAAGGCTTTGAGGGCAAGCACTACAACGCACAAGTGCACCAAGCGTCTTTCGCCCTGCCCAACTGGCAAAAGAAGTGGCTAATGCCTACCGGGTGAGCAGCCTGTTGCCGCCAGCGCACATACAATAGACACCCACAGCGCACCAGCGCTGGTCGGCCACTGGATCTACACCACGCAACGCCGACTGTTGACATGCCTGGCTACATCCCACCGGATTTGTAGTGCGCAGCAATGGTCAAGGCTTGCACACACTGAGCACACACCATGAGCAAAAAAGTCTTTATCAAAACATTTGGCTGCCAAATGAACGAATACGACTCAGACAAAATGAGCGACGTTTTGGGAGCTGCCCAAGGCTACGAGCCCACGACAGATGTGGAAGAAGCAGATTTGATTTTGTTCAACACCTGCTCGGTGCGCGAAAAAGCACAGGAAAAAGTATTTAGTGACCTGGGCCGCGTCAAACACCTCAAGAAAAAAGGCGTACTCATAGGCGTGGGCGGCTGCGTAGCCAGTCAAGAAGGTGAGGCCATCATCGCGCGCGCGCCTTTTGTAGACGTGGTGTTTGGCCCGCAAACGCTGCACCGCTTGCCAGACATGCTCAACGAGCGCGAGCGTGCCAACAAACCGCAAGTCGATATCAGCTTCCCCGAGATTGAAAAGTTTGACCACTTGCCACCGGCCAAGGTCGAGGGCGCCAGCGCCTTTGTGTCCATCATGGAAGGCTGCTCCAAATACTGCAGCTACTGCGTGGTGCCTTACACGCGTGGCGAAGAGGTCTCTCGCCCGTTTGACGACGTGCTGGCCGAAGTGGCTGGCCTGACCGAGCAAGGCGTAAAGGAAATCACCCTGCTGGGACAAAACGTCAACGCTTACAGAGGCGTTATGGGCGACACCGCCGAGATTGCCGACTTTGCCTTGCTCATTGAATATGTCGCTGCCCTGCCAGGCGTTGAACGCATACGCTTTACCACCAGCCACCCCAAAGAGTTCACGCAGCGCCTGGTGGATGTCTACGAGCGCGTGCCGCAATTGGTCAACCATCTGCACTTGCCTGTGCAACATGGCAGCGACCGCATTTTGGCCGCCATGAAGCGCGGCTACACCGCTTTGGAATTCAAGAGCACCGTGCGCAAACTGCGCGCTATTCGCCCAGACATTGCCATGAGTTCAGACTTTATTGTGGGCTTCCCGGGTGAGACTGAAGAAGACTTTGCCAAGCTCATGAAGCTCATCACAGACGTAGGCTTTGACACCAGCTTTAGCTTTATTTACAGCCCACGCCCAGGCACGCCAGCCGCCAACTTGCCTGACGAGACACCACACGCGGTCAAGCTCAAACGCTTGCAGCACTTGCAAGCCACCATTGAAGAAAACGTGCGCGCCATCAGCGCCACACGTGAAAACACCGTGCAACGCATTTTGGTAGAAGGCCCATCAAGAAAAGATGCCACCGAATACATGGGGCGCACGGAGTGCAACCGCATCGTCAACTTTCCAGCAGGTCCAAACCCCGAGCGCCTGAAAGGGCAAATGCTGGATGTCACCATCACGCAAGCGCTGCCGCATTCGCTACGGGGTGAGTTGGTACTGAAGTGAAGTTGAGCTGAGCGGCGAGACGCGCCCTCACCTCAGCCCATACCCGGCATACCGCGCATACCGCCCATGCGCTTGATCATCTTCATCATGCCGCCGCCCTTCATTTTTTTCATCATGCCTTGCATTTGCTCAAACTCCTTGAGCAAACGGTTGACGTCTTGCACTTGAACGCCGGCACCGGCGGCGATGCGGCGCTTGCGGGTGGCTTTGATGAGCTCTGGCTTGCTGCGCTCTTTTAAGGTCATGCTGCACACAATGCCTTCTTTGCGGCGCAGGTCGCGCTCAACCTTGTCCATGTCCATGTCGCCCGCTTTGGCGGCCATTTGACCGGGCAACTTGTCCATCAGGCCGGCCAGGCCTCCCATGTTTTTCATTTGACGGAGCTGGTCCAGAAAGTCGTTAAGGTCAAAGCCCGCGCCACTCTTGACTTTGGTGGCCAGCTTTTGCGCCGCGTCCATGTCAACACCAGAGGTGACTTGCTCAACCAGGGCCACAATATCGCCCATGCCCAGCACACGTTGTGCATGGCGCTCAGGGTCAAACACTTCCAGGCCATCTATCTTTTCGCTAACGCCGGCAAACTTGATGGGCACGCCGGTCACATGGCGCACAGACAAGGCCGCACCGCCGCGCGAGTCGCCATCGGTTTTGGTGAGCACAATACCTGTCAAGGGCAATGCTTCTTTAAAGGCTTTCGCAGTGTTCACCGCGTCTTGACCCTGCATGGCATCCACCACAAACAGGGTCTCTACAGGGTTGAGCGCAGCGTGCAAGCTTTTGATCTCGCTCATCAGCAACTCATCAATAGCCAGGCGTCCGGCGGTATCCACCAGCAACACATCAAAGTAGTGCTTGCGCGCATAGTCCAGCGCGGCATTGGCAATATCCAGTGGCTTTTGGTCTGGCGTACTCGGGAACCACTCAGCGCCGGCTTGGGCGGTGACGGTTTTGAGCTGCTCAATGGCGGCTGGACGGTACACGTCGCCGCTGACCGTTAAGACCTTCTTTTTTTGCTTGCTCACCAAATGCTTGGCCAACTTGGCCGTGGTGGTGGTTTTACCCGCACCTTGCAAGCCCGCCATCAACACCACGGCGGGTGGCTGGGCGGCAAGATTCAAGCCACCGCTGACCCCATCGTCACCGGCCATCAAGGCCACCAGTTCTTTGTTCACCACGCCCACCAGCGCTTGGCCAGGCGTGAGTGAGCCCACCACCGCCTCGCCCAGGGCTTTTTCTTTGACCTGTGCAATAAAGTCGCGCACGACTGGCAAGGCCACGTCGGCCTCTAGCAGCGCCATGCGGACCTCGCGCAGCATGTCGGCCACGTTGCTCTCGGTGATGCGGGCTTGGCCACGCATGGTTTTAACTATGCGCGATAGGCGGTCTGATAAGGCGGAGGCCATAGCTTGATTCTCTAAACGTTAAGTGTGCGGCAGCGTTAAACTGTTGCCTATGATTCTACCGGTCAGCCCTTTATTTCTCGCCTCGTCTGGCGCGGCTGCTGCTGGCTACTTGGTTGTGGCAGCGGCACACCAGCGTTTGGGCACGCAAATGGCCAAATGGCTTTTTGCGCTCACCTGGGCCCTGCACGGCCTGGCGCTGATGGCTTACTGGTGGAGCAACCCAAATCATTTTGGATTTGCAGTCGCCATCAGCGTGACGGCCTGGTTGGTATCCACCATTTACGGCATTGAGACACAACTGCAACCCAAACTGCGTGCGCGATGGGTATTGTCTGCTTTGGGCGCGGTGGCGGTGAGCTTGGCGGTGTTGTTTCCAGGCGAGGCGCACCCCAGTGCACACTCGGTGTGGCTGCCCATTCACTGGGCCTTGGGTCTGGCCTCTTATGGCCTGATTGCAGTGGCCGTGTTTCATGCATGGCTGGTCAAGCGCACAGAATTTGCCATTCGTCACGCCCAAGCGCCCGATGACCACATCCCTTTGCTGGCGCTAGAGCGCTTGATGTTTCAGTTTGTGGGCGCGGGCTTTGTCTTGCTCACAGCCAGTTTACTGGCGGGCTTGAGTTTTACCGAGTCTGTATATGGTGTCAGCTGGCGTCTGGACCATAAAACCGTGTTTTCTGTGTTGGCTTGGCTGACCATTGGTGGTTTGCTTGTGGCGCGCTGGCGCCTGGGCTGGCGTGGCAAAACGGCTGCACGCGTGTTGTATGTGGGCGCAGGGCTGTTGCTAATGGGCTACGTGGGTTCGCGCTTTGTCTTGGAAGTTTTACTGGCCCGCGCCTAAATCTATGTTGAAGTTGTTACTCGTTGCTGCTGTCGTCATGTTCGGCGTGTGGCTTTTTCGCAAAGACCGTACCGGCGTGAGGCCACCGCCCGCCGCCAAAAAACCATCGACACCCACCAAAGCCCTAGCGGCTTTACCCATGGTGGCGTGCAGCCACTGCGGCACCCACACCGATGCCCGCGACGTGGTGCATGGCCAGCTGGGCGTCTACTGCAGCAAAGCGCACTGCCAATTAAGCGGTGACCGCGCAAAACATTGAGCCGGCCTGCAACACCCAGCCACAGCGGCGACGCCTGGCAGCGCGGCTGGCTCACCCGCGCAAGACACCTGCCTTCACCCAACTTCGGGCCGCGCCCGAGCTTGGCCAAGATCCGCCTGGTGGTGCTGCACTCTATCAGTCTGCCCCCGGGGGAGTTTGGCAACGGTTGCATTGAGCAGCTGTTTACCAATCGCCTTGATTGGGACGCACACCCCTACTTTCAAAGCATTCGCGGCGCGCAGGTGTCCAGTCACTTTGTCATCGCAAGAACCGGGGACATCACCCAGTTTGTATCGGTATCAGACCGTGCCTGGCACGCTGGACAGTCTAGTTGGCGTCACACCAGCGACTGCAACGACTTTTCCATTGGCATAGAGCTGGAGGGTCTGGAAGGTGGTGTTTTTGAACAAGCCCAATACCGCGCATTGACCCAATTAAGCCTGGACCTATTAGGGTCTTTTCCAGAGATTGAAGGATTTGCTGGCCACGAACACATCGCGCCAGGACGCAAAAAAGACCCCGGCGCAGGCTTTGAATGGGACCACTTTCAGAACTCCCTGGGGGCGAGCGCCCAGGCGCTTCACTGGCCACCAATTGATGGCCAATGACGAATCAGTTGTCAAAAGTAGTCGTATTTACCACTTGACAAAAATAAAGTTGGTAACACTACCCCTAGTGTCTTGAACCAGTCACAAACACTAGCTATAGTGTGGGTCTGTTCGTAAATTGCCTAGCGAACACAGGGTGGACATCCTGCTGAGTGACTGCCAAGCCTTGCGCAACCCGCGCGTCAAGGTCTTGCCTCGGTACTCGCAAAACAACCGATTCGCAACCTACATAGAGATACAACATGCACACAGATACCGCTGTAGCACCGTCAACCCAGGGCCAGTCTGCCTACAACGACGACCTAACCACCCCACGCTTGAGCGACGCCAACGCGTTTAGCCACTACCAGATCATTCGCCGCAACGGCGCGGTAGTGCCTTTTCTGCCAAACAAGGTGGCGGTTGCCATGATGAAGGCCTTTTTGGCCGTACACGGCACACAGGGTGCTGCATCTGCCAGCGTTCGTGAAACCGTAGACGAACTCACCCAAGGCGTTGTCAAGGCGTTGCTGCGCTCACGCCCAGCTGGTGGCACCTTCCACATTGAAGATATTCAAGACCAGGTTGAGCTGGGCCTGATGCGCGGCGGCCACCATGAGGTTGCTCGCGCCTACGTGTTGTACCGTGAGCGCCGCACGCAAGAGCGCGCCAACTCCAAAGAGCAAGTCGAGCAAGCGCCAGAAGCCGATCGTTTGCACGTCACCGATAACGGCAAGCGCATGCCGCTGGACATGGACGCCTTGCGCCACAACATTGAAGCCGCATGTGAAGGCTTGAGCTCGGACGTAAAGCCAGACCCCATCTTTAACGAGACAGTTCGCAACCTGTACGACGGTGTGCCGTTGGACGAGGTGCAAAAGGCTTCCATTCTGGCCGCTCGCACGCTGATCGAAAAAGACCCCGACTACACCTACGCCACAGCACGCCTGTTGCTGCAAACCATAGCCAAAGAGGTATTGGGCAAGCCTGTTACGCAAACCGAGCTCAACGCCTCTTACGCCGACTACTTCCCCGGCTTCATCAAAAAAGGCATCAAGGCCGAACTGCTGGACGAGAAGCTGGGCCAGTTTGACTTGGCGCGTTTGGGCGCAGCCTTGAAGCCTGAGCGCGACATGCAGTTTGACTACCTGGGCATGCAAACGCTTTACGACCGCTACTTCCTGCACATCCGCAAGCAGCGCATTGAATTGCCACAGGCATTCTTCATGCGCGTAGCCATGGGCTTGAGCCTGAACGAAGTAGACCGTGAAGCGCGTGCTATCGAGTTCTACAACATACTGTCCAGCTTCGACTTTATGTCCAGCACGCCCACGCTGTTCAACAGCGGCACTTTGCGCAGCCAGTTGTCATCTTGCTACCTCACCACCGTGCCAGACGACCTGGACGGCATTTACGAGTCCATCAAGGAAAACGCGCTGCTGTCCAAATTTGCAGGCGGCTTGGGCAACGACTGGACGCGCGTACGCGCACTGGGCTCGCACATCAAGGGCACCAACGGTGAGTCACAAGGCGTTGTGCCATTCCTGAAAGTGGTCAACGACACAGCAGTGGCCGTGAACCAGGGCGGCAAGCGCAAAGGCGCGGTGTGTACCTACCTGGAGACATGGCACCTGGACGTGGAAGAGTTTGTAGAGCTGCGTAAAAACACCGGTGACGATCGCCGCCGTACGCACGACATGAACACCGCCAACTGGATTCCAGACCTGTTCATGCGCCGCGTGATGGAAAAAGGCCAGTGGACACTGTTCTCACCGGCTGACACCGAAGACTTGCACGACTTGTTTGGCGCCGCATTCGAGAAGGCTTACGTGGCCTACGAAGCCAAGGCCGATACCGGCGAAATCACACACTACCGCCGCGTTGAAGCGACGGACCTGTGGCGCAAGATGCTGACCATGCTGTTCGAAACCGGCCACCCATGGATCACCTTCAAGGACGCTTGTAACGTACGTTCACCACAACAACACTGCGGCGTGGTGCACTCCAGCAACCTGTGTACAGAGATCACGCTCAACACCAGCGACACCGAAACCGCTGTGTGTAACTTGGGCTCTGTGAACTTGTCGCGCCACCTCAAGGACGGTGCCAACGGCAAAGAGCTGGACCACGACAAGCTCAAGCAAACCATCACCATTGCCATGCGCATGCTGGACAACGTGATTGACATCAACTACTACGCCGTCAAAAAAGCGCGCGACTCCAACCTGCGTCACCGCCCAGTGGGCTTGGGCATCATGGGCTTTCAAGACAGCCTGTACGAAATGCGCACCGCCTACGGCTCACAAGCGGCCGTGGAATTTGCAGACCGTGCCATGGAAGCGGTTTGCTACAACGCCTACTTCGCTTCAAGCGAGCTGGCCAAAGAGCGCGGACGCTACTCCTCCTACGCGGGCTCACTGTGGGACCAGGGCATTTTGCCAATCGACTCCATTGACCTGCTGGCGCAAGCACGCGGCGGCTACGTGGAGGTTGACCGCTCCAGCACGTTGGACTGGGACAGCCTGCGCACCAAGATCAAAACCGACGGCATGCGCAACTCCAACTGTGTGGCCATTGCGCCAACAGCCACCATCTCCAACATCATTGGCGTAGACGCCTCAATTGAACCTTGCTTTGGCAACTTGTCGGTGAAGTCCAACTTGTCTGGCGAGTTCACAGTCGTCAACAGCTACCTGGTGCGCGACCTGAAGCGCCTCGGATTGTGGGACGACGTCATGGTCATGGACTTGAAGCACTTTGACGGCTCACTGCGTCAAATTGACCGCATCCCAGACGACATCAAAGAGCTGTACGCCACCGCATTTGAGGTCGATACCAAGTGGTTGGTTGAAGCTGGTGCGCGTCGTCAAAAGTGGATTGACCAGGCACAGTCACTGAACATTTACATGGCTGGTGCATCTGGCAAGAAACTGGACGAAACCTACAAACTCGCGTGGTTGCGTGGCCTCAAGACCACCTACTACCTTCGCACCATGGCTGCTACCGGCATTGAAAAATCAACCGGTCGCAGCAGTGGCTCACACAACGCTGTGTCCAACGAGTCTGGCCCGGTAGGCGCAAGCGCCGCAGCAGCACCAGCGGCTGAGCCAGCAGTGGCTGCAACCGATGTGAAATTTTGTGCCATTGATGATCCAGGCTGCGAGGCTTGCCAATAAGTGCTGCCTGACAAGACACGCAACTTAACCACACAAGCCCTCTAACTTTTACGAAGCACTCAGCGAGAACCAAAGACGCACAGCACAATCAGTTGACGTATGTGTGATGTATGCACACAACACCGCATGCATTAATTCAACTGATTCGCTTGGCGTTTTTAACACTCGCTTTGATAATTCAACAAACCGGAAACACACAACTATGTTGACTTGGGATAACGACTCCAACACCGTGAACCAAACACAGGCCACCGCAGACCAAGCGTCTGCCGCCTCAGCAGCTTTTAACGCTGCCAACAGCACGACTGCCTCTGCACCCAACGCGCAAGCCATGGGTGCAACCACCGCCAACGCTTCGGCTGCGCACACCATGAGTGCCACCAGCACCGCACGCGTCAAGGCATCAGACAAGCGCATCATCAACGGCAAGACCGACGTCAACCAGTTGGTGCCGTTCAAATACAAATGGGCGTGGGAAAAATACCTGGCCACATGTGCCAACCACTGGATGCCACAAGAGGTCAACATGACCCGTGACATCGCGTTGTGGAAAGACCCCAACGGCCTGACAGACGACGAGCGTCGCCTCATCAAGCGCAACCTGGGCTTCTTTGTAACAGCCGACTCACTGGCTGCCAACAACATCGTGCTGGGCAGCTACCGCCACATCACCGCGCCTGAATGCCGCCAGTTTTTATTGCGTCAAGCGTTTGAAGAAGCCATTCATACACACGCCTACCAATACATTACCGAATCGCTGGGCCTGGACGAAGCCGAGATCTTCAACGCCTACAACGAAGTCGAATCAATCCGTGCCAAGGATCAATTCCTCATTCCGTTTATCGACAAGCTGTGTGACCCACACTTCAAGACCGGCACTGTTGAAACAGACCAGGACTTGCTCAAGTCATTGATTGTGTTTGCGTGCCTGATGGAAGGCATGTTCTTCTACGTTGGCTTTACGCAGATTTTGGCGCTTGGCCGCCAAAACAAGATGACCGGTGCTGCAGAGCAATACCAGTACATACTGCGTGATGAGTCCATGCACTGCAATTTCGGCATCGACGTTATCAACCAAATCAAGCTTGAAAACCCACATTTGTGGACTGCTGAATTCAAAGACGAAATCAAGGCGTTATTTTTGCAGGCAGTTGAGTTAGAGTATCGCTATGCAGAAGACACCATGCCGCGTGGCGTGTTGGGCTTGAATGCATCGATGTTTAAAGGCTACTTGCGCTACATTGCGAACCGACGTGCTCAACAAATTGGCTTGGAGGCTTTGTTCCCAAATGAAGAAAACCCCTTCCCTTGGATGAGCGAAATGATTGACTTGAAAAAAGAACGTAACTTCTTTGAGACTCGTGTGATCGAGTACCAGACCGGTGGCGCTCTGTCCTGGGACTAACCCATTCACATGAAGCCTACATGTCAAAGCCCATCACTGTGCCATTCGGCGCAGTGGTGGGCTTTGTCGCAGCATTCGTTGGTGTCACCCGCACCCCGCACACAGTACGGAGTGCAGGTAATACCTCTGAATCGCCTAGCGTAGCCAACTACACGCCAGGCGTAATTTGAAAATCCAATAAGGAGAAAATCATGGCAACTGCAAAAAAAGCACCGGCTAAAAAGGCCGTAGCAAAGAAAGCTCCGGCTAAAAAAGCCGTCGTGAAAAAGGTAGTGGCGGCTAAAAAGCCAGCAGCGAAGAAAGCACCGGTAAAAAAGGTAGCAGCCAAGAAGGTTGCCGCTAAAAAGCCAGTAGCAAAGAAAGCTGCCGCCAAGAAGCCAGCAGCTAAAAAAGTTGCGGCCAAAAAGGTTGTAGCCAAGAAAGCTGTAGCCAAAAAGCCAGCAGCCAAAAAAGTTGCGGCCAAAAAGGTTGTAGCCAAGAAAGCTGTAGCCAAGAAAGCTGTAGCCAAAAAGCCAGTAGCCAAAAAAGTTGTTGCCAAAAAAGCCGTTGCCAAGAAGCCAGCAGCCAAAAAAGCAGTTGCCAAGAAAGTCGTTGCTAAAAAAGCAGCCGCTAAGCCTGCTGCAAAAAAGGCCGTTGCCAAGAAGCCAGTAGCTAAAAAAGCAGTTGCCAAAAAAGCAGCCGCCAAGCCTGCTGCAAAAAAAAAGTAACGGCTAAAAAACCTGCTGCTGTGGCCAAGACAACCTTGACACCACAAGCGGCATGGCCGTTCCCAACCTCAGCCAAGCCGTAAGGTTACAAGCTAGTAGTTGGCGGTCACAGTAAAAAGCCCAAAGCAGCTGGCTGCTTTGGGCTTTTTCACGTCTGCGACTTGTACAAAGGGTGCGCTGCGCCACCCTAGCCACCGCTAGTCGTAAGACAGCTGTGTGCGGTAACCCACCATACGCACCGCATCCTTGTCATTGGTTGACCAACGCACGGTTACGGGATAGCGACTATTGGCGTCTAAGCGCTCAAGCACTTGGGGCCAATCTGCAGGCCTCACCTGGTGTGTCATGAAGACCTGATCGGTGCCATCGGTTAGCAACACATCAATGTTGGGAACCGCCAGCTGCAGCTCACCCTTGTTCTCAAGTGTGATGTCCAGCTGCAATTCACCGCTGTGCAAACGCATCACCGATGATGACAATATGCGCATTTGGCTCATGTCCTGCACTGGCTCAATCGTGCAACCCATACGCTGACAAATCTGCTGTGCAACAGGCTGCAACTGGGGCATGCGCGCAACCAACCAGTCACGTTGAAAATACGTCAGCTGCGCACCAAGTAACAGCAACAACACAAACGCCGCCAGCAAGAACACCCAGCGCACACCAGTGCTGGCCCGGTCGTCCTGATCTGAAGCCGGGTCGCTGCCCACATGAGATGGTGCAGGCTCGGCTACCAGTTCTGGCGCAGCCACAGGCGCACCCAGCAAATCCTGATCAGACTGGATGGTGGCGGGCGTGTCTTGTGCGGCCTGGTCAGACAACGGCGGCAAAGACTCGCTGACATCGCTGTCACCAACGGCCTGCCCTTCCAGCTGGGGCTCAGACAGGTTGGCATCTTCAACGACCGCTTCGCTGCGCGCGGCCTGCTTGGCGGGAATGGCGTCATCCAAAGCCTGCGACAAAGCCTGCCAGCTGCTGGGCACCTCTGGTAACGCGTAAGAGGCTTTTGACACATCGCCAGCTGCGACAGGCTCAGACCCAATCACCGCAACCGGTTCCGCCAGCCCAGTGCCTGGTGTTTCGACCGGCGCTGCAACGTCATGCTCGGGCTCTTGCTCGGGCTCTTGCTCGGGCTCTTGCTCGGGCTCTGGTTCAAGCTCTGACGCGGGCTCAGACTGGGTGTCAAAGCTATCTGCGGGCTGCGTCACAAAGGCTGCAGACTCATCTTGCATGGGCGCTTTGCCAACAGGCTCTGGTGCAATACCGTCTGGTACCTGCGCCACCGCCTGACGCATACCGGGCGCCTGGGGCGTGGCGGTCGGTGTGTCGTCTGCAAAGCCACTGCTCACGGGGGCCAGTGTTGGTATGCCGGTGTGCGCCACCGCATCAAACAAATAGTGACAACGACCACATCTTGCCCAGCCTTTTGAGCGCTGCAAGGCCCCTACATCAGCTTGTAGTGGCGTTTGACAATGTGGGCATTGGGTGCTGAGTTGAACAGGTGAGCGGTTGTCTTCGAACATGGCTTGGCCTTATTGTTTGCGGGCACCCATCAGCACCCAGCCTTCTTGCTCGTCCAGTACCGACAAGGCAACATAAGGAGCGTAAGCCTCAATCAGCTCATCAACCTGGCGGCTCAATATACCTGCCAGTACCAGGTCGCCGCCGGCTTGCACATGCGCGCACAGCAAGGGGGCCAGCACTTTGAGCGGCGTGGCCAAAATATTGGCCAACACCACGGCGTATTCACTGCTGGCTTTGTCGGGCAGGCCAGCATTCAAAGGCGTGTTGTTCAAGCTGGCATTGGCAATGGTGGACTGCACCGCCGCCTCGTCAATATCCACAGCATCAATATTGGTCGCGCCAAACTTGCTGGCAGCCATCGCCAGAATGCCAGAGCCACAACCGTAATCCAGCACGCGGTAGCCGCTGAGATCTCGTTGCGCAATCCAGCGCAAACACATGCGTGTGGTGGGGTGTGTACCGGTACCAAAAGCCAGGCCCGGGTCCAAGCGCAGCGCAATGCGCGCCTGTTCAGGCGGCTCGTGCCAGGTAGGCACAATCCAAAACTCGGGTGTGATTTCAACTGGCTCAAACTGCGACTGGGTCAGACGAACCCAGTCCTGGTCTTCTACCGCCACGATGGCAGCGACACTGCAAGCAGCAAAAAAATCCTGGGCCTGCAGCAAGTTGCCAGCGGTTTGCGCCTCATCCTGCGCCTTGAACAAGGCGTTGATACGCGAGCGGTTCCAGCCCGGCTGCGGTGCTGGCATATCCGGCTCGCCAAACAAGGCCTGTTCGGCGTCGGTGTGCGCATCGGCATCTTCTACAGACACACTCAACGCGTCCAAAGCCTCAAGCGCATCGCTCACAGTTTCTACATGCTCTTGCGGCACCAGTAGTTTCAACTCAAACATGTAGCTCTCTCATGGATATTCGCTTGCCAACAATGGCCAATGGGTGTGTGCCCATTAGCGCGGGTGCTGCTCTAGCCAACTCTCTAAGTAGTGAATATTGGTACCACCGGCCATAAATTTGGCGTCGGCCATCAATTCGCGGTGCAGGGGTATGTTGGTCTTGATGCCTTCAACCACCATCTCGGCCAAGGCAGAGCGCATGCGCGCCAGCGCTTGATCGCGCGTGTCGCCATGCACAATCAACTTGCCAATCATGGAGTCGTAGTGCGAGGGTACGGTGTAGTTGTGATACGCATGCGAGTCAACGCGCACACCTGGACCACCAGCGGTATGCCATCCGGTAATGCGCCCAGGCGACGGTGTGAACTTGAAAGCATCTTCGGCGTTGATGCGGCACTCAATAGAGTGGCCATTGATCACCACTTGCTTTTGCGTAAACGCCAGCTTCAAGCCCGCAGCCACCTCGATTTGCGCACGCACAATGTCTATGCCCGTAATCAGCTCGGTGACCGGGTGCTCAACCTGCACGCGGGTGTTCATCTCGATAAAGTAGAACTCGCCGTTTTCATACAAAAACTCGAAGGTGCCTGCGCCGCGGTAGCCAATCTTTTTACAGGCAGCCACACAACGCTCACCGATTTTTTCAATCAGGCGCCTGGGGATACCGGGCGCTGGCGCCTCTTCAATGACTTTTTGGTGACGACGCTGCATGGAGCAGTCACGCTCGCCCAGGTAAACCGCGTTTTTAAAGGTGTCTGCAATGATTTGCACTTCCACGTGACGCGGATTTTGCAAATACTTCTCCATGTACACCTCAGGGTTGCCAAAGGCTGTCCCCGCTTCTGCCTTGGTCGTTTGCACCGCGTGCAACAAGGCTGCTTCTGTGTGCACCACGCGCATACCGCGCCCGCCGCCGCCGCCCGCTGCCTTGATGATGACAGGATAGCCAATGGCCTTGGCCGTGCGCTTGATATCTGTTGGGTTGTCGTTGAGTGCGCCTTCAGAGCCGGGTACGGTTGGCACGCCGGCCTTGATCATGGCCTGTTTGGCAGAAACCTTGTCGCCCATCAAGCGAATCGACGCAGCTGTTGGGCCAATGAACACAAAGCCGCTGTTTTCAACACGCTCGGCAAAGTTGGCGTTCTCGCTCAAAAAACCGTAGCCAGGGTGAATCGCCTCGGCATCTGTCACCTCGGCCGCCGAAATAATGGCCGGCATGTTCAAGTAACTGTGCGTGCTGGACGCTGGGCCAATACACACAGCCTCATCAGCCAGCTTGACGTACTTGGCGTCACGGTCAGCCTCTGAGTACACCATCACCGCCTTCACACCCATTTCGCGGCACGCGCGCTGAATGCGCAGCGCAATCTCGCCTCGGTTGGCAACCAGTATCTTTTTAAACATAGGCCGCTTACTCGATCACAAACAGGGGTTGACCGTATTCCACGGCTTGGCCATCCTCTACCAACACTTTAGTAATCGTGCCAGCGTGGTCACACTCGATCTCGTTCAAAATCTTCATGGCCTCCACAATACACAGACGCTGTCCCACCTTGACCTGTGTGCCAACGCCTACAAAAGGCTCAGCACCCGGGCTGGCCGCGCGGTAAAAAGTGCCCACCATGGGCGACTTCACACTGTGCCCTGTCTCAGGCGCGGGCGCTGCTGGCGCTGCCACTGCGGGGGCAGCAGCTACCGGTGCGGGTGCGGCTTGCTGCACCACAGGCGCGGCCACGACTTGCGCCACCGCTGCGGCCTGAGGCTCGCTCTTCACAATACGCACCTTGCCTTCAGCCTCTGTAATCTCCAGCTCTGAGACGTTGGACTCTGAGACCAGGTCAATCAAGGTTTTGAGTTTGCGCAAATCCATGCTGTGTGTCCTTAGTGTTTGGTACCGCTTGGGGTACAGTTTGATCAAGGCTGCGGCCGGCCGTTACAGGCGACGCCGAGCAATGAACGCAGTGTACTAGAGAAACAGCACGTCAAGCGCACAGACAGCCGGTGCTACAAAGCAGTTTTAAACGCCTGATAGATGCGAATTGCGCACAGTAAAAGAAAAAAGCGTGGTAAATGGCGAAAAAACACCGTAGATCACGCATTACCAGCAGCAAACCATTGGTCCAGGTCCTGCTCGTCTAATTTTCCAGTTTTTTGATGGGTGATAAGCCCTGATGCATTGAACATAAGCGAAAAAGGCAAGCCACCACCTGCATTACCCAGGCTTTTTGACAAGGCCACGCCAGACATGCCCGCAATGCCTACATCAAAAGCCAAAGGCGTGCGCTGTAAAAACTGCTGTACGGCAGCCACGTTGTCTACCGCAATCGCCAGAACGGCGGTGGTATCGCGGTGTTGCTGAAAATAACGCTCAATTAGCGGCAATTCTTCAATACAGGGCGGACACCAGGTGGCCCAAAAATTGACCAGCAACGCACGCCCGCTGTAGCGACTCATGGGCAAATCCGCGCCGTTGAGCTGGCTCACGCTACTGGCCCAGAAGTCTCTCTGTGCCTGCGGCAGTGCGGGCTCGGGTGCAAATCGCTGCCAGCCCAGCCCCACCCCCAGGCCACCCGCGCCAACCACCGTCAAAGCACTCAACAAATGTCGTCTATTCACCTTATCAACCTTGCAACAGTGCGTATCTACGCAGTTTGTAATTCGTCCAGCATAGCCTGAACAGCCGGCAATGCCCCTCTGGCTGCTCGCCCATTGAGGCTGCTGCGCTTGGGCTTTAAGGCGCCACGCAAGTCATCCTCGTCATACAGCACCCAGTGCACGCTACTGGGCCAGGCAAAGCCTGCAAGCTGCACCACATGGCTTAACGTCACCACCTCGCGCCCGTTCATACCGGTTATCTCGGTGGTGTCCAGGCGCAGACCCATATTGATGAGGTCAATTTGCGCCATTTTGCTGTCTGGACTGAACAGCTGAATGTACACGTCGCTTTTATCGGTTGCCAGACCTTGCCATACTGCCCCTGTCAGATAGGGGTTATGTTGCGCCATACGCGCCATCCAATGCACGGCACACGTCAACAAGGTGTGCATGGCCTGTGCCTGGGTATCTGGGCAAAAAATGGCAATGTGCTCACGCACTGCAGCTTCCAGCAAGGTGTTGTCTGGCAAGGGTGTGCGTGCTGGCAAGTCCAAGTCGTCCAGTGCCTGGCGCTTGGCTGGGCCCCACTCCATGCCCTCCTCCACGATCAGCTGGGCGGCACTGGCCGCTATGGTGTGGGAGACGACTTCGGGAGCGTTCATGGCATTGGGGAGCGGTTGACAGCAAAGCCCCAATGGTAGGCCGATAAAGTGGGGGCGACTGCAGCTGGTGCAGCAATCCCCCCACACGCTGGTTCGGTTTACCGCATGTCGTCTCGGCGCATCATGCCGTCGTGCCAGCGCCCCATGTAGCCCTGGTAGCGGCGGCCGTCACCGTAACCATCGTCGTAACGGTCATCATCCCAGTCGCGGTCCATGCGTGAGCGCACCAGTTCGCCGGTCTGCGCGTTGTAGTACTGCTTGACACGGCGTTTTTCCTTGTCCCAGCCCTCAACCCGGTAGCAGCCGCCGCGGGTGATTTCAGCCAGAAGGCCGGCTGCGATTGAATACTTAATAACTGCATTTTGTTTCATGAGTTACTCCCTAAAAGTTAATTAGGCATTCATTATAAGTATTTTTATATTAATAAAGCATTAACAAAAATGAATCTGACACCAACTCCTTGGCTGGGCTAGGCGGCGGCAAGGCTTTGGCGTGCTGGGCCACGCCTGCCTTGTGCAAACGCGGCGTAAAGGGCTCAGGCCTTGAGGTGGTGCGTGGTTGAGCCACCTAAAATAGCGCCATGCACATTCATATCTTGGGTATTTGCGGCACATTCATGGGCGGCTTGGCCGCGCTGGCACGCGAGGCTGGTCACCGCGTGACGGGTTGCGACGCTGGTGTCTACCCGCCCATGAGCGACCAACTGCGTGCGCTGGGCATAGACCTCATTGAAGGCTTTGGCGCCGAGCAGCTAGACCTCAAGCCTGACTTGTACGTGGTGGGCAACGTGGTCTCGCGCGCCAGACTGGCCAACGGCTTGCCCAAGTTTGCGCTCATGGAGGCCATATTGGAGCAAGGCCTGCCCTACACCAGCGGGCCGCAGTGGCTCAGCGAGCACGTGCTCAATGGGCGACATGTGCTGGCAGTGGCTGGTACCCACGGCAAAACCACAACCACCGCCATGCTGGCGTGGATACTGCAAGCCAATCACAAAGAGCCAGGCTTTCTCATTGGTGGCGTGCCACTGAACTTTGGTGTGTCGGCTCGTTTGGGTGCACCTGGTGCGCCTGGTCAGCGCCCGCTGTTTGTCATAGAGGCAGACGAGTACGACACGGCCTTTTTTGACAAACGCAGCAAGTTTGTGCACTACAAGCCACGAACAGCCATACTCAACAACCTGGAGTTTGACCACGCCGACATCTTTGACAACCTGGCCGCGATTGAGCGCCAGTTTGCCCACTTGCTGCGCACCATTGCCCCAAGCGGTCTGGTGGTGAGCGAGGCCAACAATGCCGCCCTGCAACGCGTGGCAGATCAAGGCATTTACTGTGCGCACACGCAGTTTGGCTCAGGGGCCGACTGGCAAGCCAGTGGCCCTGCACACGACTTTGACGTGCTGCACAAAGGCCAAGTCGTAGGCCACGTCAAATGGGCTGTAAGCGGCCAGCACAACCAAAGCAACGCCTTGGCCAGCATTGCCGCTGCCGCGCATGTGGGCGTCGCGCCTGCCCAGGCTTGCAGCGCACTGGCTGACTTTCACAATGTGCGCAGACGCATGGAGCTGCGCGGCACCGTTGGCGAAGGCGCCAATGCCATAGCGGTGATTGACGACTTTGCCCACCATCCCACCGCCATACGCACCACGGTAGACGGCTTGCGCGACCTGCTAAACGCCCAAGGTCATAACAGTGCGCGCATATTGGCCGTATTTGAACCGCGCAGCAACACCATGAAGCTTGGCGCCATGAAAGACCAACTCCCCCAAAGTTTGTCCAACGCCGACATGGCCTTTTGCCATACCGCTGGTCTGAGCTGGGATGCAGCCGCCGCCTTGTCACCCATTGGGCAACGCGCAATGTGCACAGACAACCTGGATGTCCTGGTTGCCATGGTCACCCAGGCGGCCCAGGCAGGCGACCGCATTGTGTGCATGAGCAATGGCGGCTTTGGCGGTGTGCATGACAAGCTGCTCAGCGCACTCAAAGCCAAATACGCATAAGCAACGCGTCAACAGCGCTCAAGCGTTCAGACCTTCAGGCATCCAGGCGCAAGCCTTTGGGCAGCGGAAACTGTATGGTTTCATCCTCGCCGTCCATGGTTTGCACCGTCACTGCGCCTAGTTTTTTCAAACGCGCAATCACCTCTTGCACCAACACCTCTGGCGCAGACGCACCTGCGGTCAAGCCAACACGCGTGCTGCCGCGCACCCATTCGGGGTCCAGGTCTGCAGGGTCGTCCACCATATAGGAAGGCGTGCCCAGACGCTGGGCCAACTCGCGCAAGCGGTTGCTATTGGAGCTGGTGGGGCTGCCCACCACAATCACCACATCCACTTTGCTGGCCATTACCTTGACCGCATCCTGGCGGTTTTGTGTGGCGTAACAAATGTCTTGCTGCTTGGGCTCACGCACCTGCGGAAAACGCGTCTTGATGGCGCGCATGATGCTGGCTGCGTCGTCTACGCTCAACGTGGTTTGGGTCACCACCGCCAGCTTGTCGGTTTGTGCGGGCTGCACGCGCAACACATCGGCCTCGTCCTCCACCAAATGTATGCCGCTGCTGAGCTGGCCCATGGTGCCTTCCACCTCAGGATGACCCTTGTGGCCAATCATTAAAAACTCGTAGCCCTCTTTGGCCAACTTGGCCACCTCTACGTGCACCTTGCTCACCAGTGGGCAGGTGGCGTCAAAAATGGAAAAGCCGCGCTGCTGCGCCTCGTCTTGCACAGCCTTGCTCACCCCGTGTGCTGAAAACACCAGGGTCGCGCCCGGCGGCACATCGGCCAGGTCTTCAATAAAAATGGCGCCCTTGGCTTTCAGGTCGTTCACCACATAGGTGTTGTGCACAATTTCGTGCCGCACATAAATGGGCGCCCCAAACTTGGTGATGGCGCGCTCAACAATGTCTATGGCGCGGTCAACGCCTGCACAAAAGCCGCGTGGTTGAGCCAGCAATACCGCTGTGCTCACTGCAGCACCCGCTAAAGCGCCTGAATCGGTCGAATCTGTCATCACAACACCCCAATCAAATCCACCTCAAAGCTCACCGCCTGGCCTGCCAAGGGGTGGTTGAAGTCAAACTGCACCGCAGAACCATCGTCTTTCACTTGCACCACCGCACCGGCATATTGGCCAGTGCCGTCAGGCGTTGGAAACTGGACCACCACACCAGGCGCATAGGTCTCAAGCGGGTCACCCAGCTCGTTCAACATGGCGCGCGCCACCCACTGCACCAACTCAGGGTTGCGTGGGCCAAAGGCATCGCCCTCAGGCAGCTGCAGCGTGGTACGCGTGCCCTCAGCCAGCCCCAGCAAATGCTGCTCAATGGCAGGCGACAACTGGCCACCACCCACGCTAAGCGTGGCGGGCGGGCCGCCAAAGGTGCTGATGATGTCTTGGCCATCTACACCGCACATGCGGTAGTGCAGCGTTAAAAAAGAGCCTTGCTCAACAATAGGTGTGGACATGTATGCGTAAACCATCAGGGTTGCGCCCTAGCCTGCACCGCTTTTAGCGGCGCTATAAGTAAAGCTCAAAACGGGCGTAAGCCCATATTGTAGAAACTTGGCAAGACGCACGGCAAAGCCACTCACAAGGCCCCTGCAGGAGCACGGATGCAAACCACTTGGCCCAACGAAACCCGACCCCGAGAAAAACTGCACCACATGGGCGCGGCGTCCTTGTCAGACACGGAGTTGTTGGCGCTGCTGCTGCGCACAGGCACAAGCCAGCAACACGTGCTGGACTTGGCCAGCGCGGTACTCGCTCAATTGGGCGGCTTGGCCGGCTTGCTCAGCGCCACACCCAAGCAGCTCAGCACCGTAAAAGGCTTGGGCCCTGCCAAACAAGCCGAGTTGTGTGCCGTCGCAGAACTGGCCAAACGCGCCACTGCCCAGCACCTGCAAGACAAACCTGCATTCACACAGCCGCACATGGTGAAGCACTACTTGCAACTGCACCTGGCCCACCAGCCTGCCGAACACTTTGCCGTGTTGTTTCTGGATACAGCACACCATTTGCTGGCACTTGAAACCTTGTTTCAAGGCACCATCAACCAAACCAGTGTCTACCCCAGAGAAGTCTTGGTGCGCGCTTTGCAACATGGGGCCGCCGCTGTCATATTGGCGCACAACCACCCCAGCGGCTGCGCCGAGCCCTCTCCAGCCGACATACACCTCACGCACACCCTGCGAGAAGCCCTGCGCGTGGTGGACGTACGCGTGCTGGACCACATGGTGGTCACACAGGGCAAGGTGTACTCCATGGCCGAGCAAGGGCTACTGTAGGGCGCAAGCTGCCACTCATGGCAATTTGTCACAATGCCAACATGAAAGCGCGCGCCCTATCAGACCTAAAAGCCATGCAGCATTTATTGCGTGACCAAGCCCGCGCAGCGGCTCAGGCGCAGGCTGAGCAAGCCCTGGCCCAAGAGCAACTCAGGCGTGAGCGGCATTTGTTTGAATTAACCGTAGGTGACGTGCGCCCCATCAAAGACGCAGGGCGTGCCAGCCACCCCCCTGTGCCGGTAGAGCCCACGCCCAAGCAACGCGACTCCGATAACGCCACAGTCATGAGCGCGGCTTTGTCTGATGACTTTGACGTGACCAGCTTGCTACAAACCGATGACGCCCTGAGCTACCGACGCAGCGGCATAGGCGACGACGTGATGCGCAAGCTGCGCGGTGGCCACTGGGCGCTACAAGGCCAAATTGATTTACACGGCCTGCGCAGCGACCAAGCGCGCGAAGCCTTGGCTGCATTTCTGCGCAAAGCCGTGGCCAACGGCTGGCGCTGCGTACGCGTGATTCATGGCAAGGGCTTGGGCTCTGTGGGCAAAACACCAGTGCTCAAAATCAAAACCCAGCGCTGGTTGGTGCAGAAAAAAGAGGTGCTGGCCTTTGTGCAGGCCAGAGGCTGCGACGGCGGCGCAGGCGCACTGATGGTGCTGCTGCAAAACTCTTAACGGTTACGCATGTGGTCAGCCGTTTGAAAAAACGACTGCTCTAGGCGCTCGCGCAGCGGTGGCGGCACATTCGTCTCAATCATGGCCTGACGCATGCAGGCCACCCATTCGTCACGCTCCTGAATGCCAATAGAAAACGGTAGGTGCCTAGCACGCAACATGGGGTGGCCAAAGCGGTCTGTGTAGTAACTAGGCCCGCCCAACCAACCACACAAAAAGTAAAACAAACGCGTGCGCGCATTGTCTAGGTTGTCGCCGTGCGAGGCACGCAGCGCTGCATAAGCGGGCTCTAAGTCCATCAAGTCGTAAAACCGAGTGACCATGGCTTGCACGTTGGCCTCGCCGCCTATCCATTCGAATGGCGTAGCGGGTTGGCCAGAGTCGTTATTGGGTGGTGGCGTTTGTATCTGCATCGTTTGTAAATTGTGACGTCAATCAACCGCGTGCATCAATCCAAGCGCTGGCGCAAGGTTTGCCATGCGGGTGTGTTGAGCACTTCGCGCAGCCCCCACCAACCCGCCAACAATGCGAGCAAAGCGCCACACAATGCGCCTGCCACAGGCGCCCACAAAGGCGGGTACCAGCTGAACTCAAACACTTGCTTGGCCAACACCCAGCCCAACGCCATGGCAGCCGTGGTGGCCATGCTACCCGCCAGCAGACCAACACCGGCCAACTCAGCGCGTTGTACTTGACGCAGCAAGCTTGAGCGCGCACCCACGGCCCTGAATATGGCGTACTCGCGGGCTCGCTCGGAGCGCGTGTGCGTGATGGCAGCAAACAGCACAACCAAGCCAGCTATCACACTAAAGCCAAACAAAAACTCAATGGCGCGTATGACCTGGTCCAGAATGCGCTGCACTTGCGCCAGGGTTGTTGCGGTGTTGATGTTGGTCACGTTGGGAAAATCGCGGCTGAGCTGGTTGTCAAAAGACCGCTCTATGCCGTCCACGCCTATCACCTTGGCATCGGGTGCCCTGAACGCACTGATGTAAGTAATGGGCAGGTCAGGCATATCGGCCACTGGAAACAGCGCAAAAAAGTTCACCCGCATGCTGGCCCAGTCCACGCGGCGCAAGTCGCTGATGCGCGCGTTGATCACCTCGCCTGCCACATCAAAGCCCAAGCTGTCGCCTACCTTGAGGCCCAGCTCGTCTGCCAAGCCCTCTTCTATGCTGATGGTGCCGGGTGTATTGGGCGTCCACTCACCGTCTACCACTTCGTTTTTCAGTGGCAGCTCGGCGCTGTGCGACAGGTTGAATTCACGCCTGACCAAGCGCTGCGCGCGCTCGGTTGCAAAGTCTTGGCTTTTTACCGCTGCGCCGTTGATGCTCACCAGCCTGCCCCTGAACATGGGATACCAGTCAAAGCCGCTGACACCGGCTGCGCTGAGTTGGTCCTGGAAGGCCTGCGCCTGATCAGGCTGGATGTTGATGACAAAGCGCGTGGGCGCATCGGCAGGCGTGGCGTCACGCCAGCTGGCGATCAAGTCTGTGCGCAGCAACACCAACAAGGCCAGGGCCAACAAGCCCACTGCCAAAGCGCTCACCTGCACCACGGCCAGGCCAGGGCGGGCCACCAGCTGACGCGTGGCCAATACCAGCCAACGGGGCGCCTTGTCTTCGCGCACATGGCGGCGTAGCAGCCCCAAAGCCAGCCAACTCAAGCCTGCAAACACCACCACCGACACGGCAAAACCGCCCACAGCGGCTGCGCCCATGAGCCAGTCACGGCTGACCACCATGAGCAAGGCGGCAAAACCAAACAGGCCAGCACCCCACACCCACAAGGACGCAGGCTGTAAACCCCCAGTGTCGCGGCGCATCACGCGCAATGGCGGCACCTTGGCCAACTGCCATATGGGCGCCACACCAAAGGCGGGTCATGAGGCTCAGACCCACACCCAGGCCAGTGAGCATGGGCCACAAGCTGGCACTGGGTAGCTCTGTTTTGACCAGCTCTGCCAACAGCCACACAAACACCCAGTGCACGCCCCACCCCACGGCCACACCCAACAAGGCTGCCACAAAGCCCACCACATAGAACTCCAGCATGAAGCTGCGCGCAATGCTGCGTTGGGGCAGGCCCAACACGCGCAACATGGCGCAGGTATCCAACTGGCTGGCTGCAAAGCCGCGCGCGCCAATGGCCACCGCCACGGCACACAACATGGCCGTGAGCATGGCCACCAGGTTCAAAAACTTTTGCGCTCTTGACAGGGTCTGCGTGGTTTCTTGGCGCTCTTCTTCCAAAGTCTCTACGCGCATGCCGCGTGAGGCCATGCTTTGCGCCTGCTCATCCGAGGCGTCGCTATTGGCCGCCTGTGCAATCATGGTTTGCACGCCCGCTTCAAACTGCGCTACCGCGTCGGGCTGTCCTGCCACGGCCAGCCGCCAGTTCACCCGACTGGCAGGCTGCACCAGACCAGTGGCCTCCAGGTCTTGCTCGTTGATCATCAAACGCGGCGAAAAACTCATAAAGCCGCCGCCCCTGTCTGACTCCAGGGTGATGACTTGTGACAACACCAAAGTGGTGTCGCCCAACAAAATACTGTCGCCCACCTTGACGTTGATGGCATCCAGCACTGCGGCATCTGCCCAGGCGTGGCCAACAGGTGGGCCACTGGCTACCGCTCGGTCTGCACGCAGTGCCGCCTCACTGGTGCCGTCGGCCACGCGCAAATTGCCACGCAAGGGGTATTGCGCGTCCACGGTTTTCAAAGACACCAGACGGGCCTCGCCACCTGCGGCATCAGGCGCGCGAACCATGGTCGGGAAGCGAATGGAAGCACTGGTGGCCAGCCCCAGCTGCTGGGCCAAATCGTGTACAGCCTGCGGCGCTCGCTCGTCGCTGCGCACAACCAGGTCACCACCTAACAGTGCCAGGGCGTCCCGGTTGAGTCCGCCTTGCAGCCTGTCGGCAAAAAAGCCTACGGCGCTCAATGCCGCGACTGCCAGCGCCACACCCACCACCATTAATCGCCAGCGACCAGCACGCCAGTTGCGGGTGCCGTTTTGCCAGGCCAAGCGCCACGCTGATACAGAGTGGCGGTGACTGAATGCTTGGTTGCTGGGGGCGGTGATAGTGGTCATAGCGCCTAGCGTAGCGCAATTGCCATGACCTCAAATGCGCTGAGGGCAAGGTCTAAAATCACGCATCGCTTACCAACGCATATGCACATCAGACCCTTATGAACTCAACCACCAACGACCAACTGTTGCAAAGCGTTGAGCGGGTGGAGTGTGTGCTCGGCGACTTCACCTCGCTGGCCCGCGGCAAAACCGTTGGCAAGGCTGATTTTTTGGCGGCCAAGGGCTGTCGCATGTCCAGTGCCGTGCTGGGTGTCACACTGACCACGGGCGTGCCCGATGACGTGATGGGGCCCATAGTGCCCAACAACTTCACCGACTTGCACATGCTGGCGGACATGCACACGCTCAGGCGCCGCCACGGCCCGGCAGGCCAGACGCAGGCCACTGTTATTTGCGACAGCGCAGGCCACCTGCACACCACCGCCAGCGGCGAGACCATATCGGCCGCCGACTTGTCACCTCGCGCCGCACTGAAAAAGGTATTGGCCAGGCTTGATGCTGCAGGCTTGCAAGCCACGGTGGCGCCAGAGCTGGAGTTTTTCTTGCTCAGCCGCAGCCCTGCTGGCAGCACCCAACCTGTTGTTGCGGCATCGCCATGGCCTGGCGCGCCAGTGGTAGAGGTGTTTACGGAATGCAACAGCGTTGAGCGCGCCGCTGGCTTTGACGCTTTTTTTGCAGACTTGTACGCGGGCTGCAACACCTTGGGCATTCCTGCCACTGGTCACGCACACGAGGCATCGTTCAGCCAGTTTGAAGTCAACTTTGCGCCAGGGCCGGTGTTGGCCCAGGCAGATGCTGTATTTCGCTTCAAACGGCTTGTTCGTGAGATTGCGGCTCAACATGGCTTTATTGGCAGCTTTGCACCCAAGCCCATAGATGAAGACCCGGGCTGCGGTATGCATTGGCACATCAGCTTGCAGCACACAGACGGCCGGGCATGGCCTCATTTGTTTGCGGAACAAGGCGGCCAGGACACACCGCAGCTTGCGCACTTTATGGCCGGCATGCAGCGTCAAACCCATGCCGCTATGGCGATTTTCGCCCCTTACGACATGTCGTTTGATCGCATCAACAACAACGACGCCAATCCCACTCACGCCAGCATTGGCCAAGAGGACAGGGGTGTGGCATTGCGCGTACCAGGCAGCGCCGCCGCAGCCAGGCGCGTAGAAAACCGCTTGCCCGGTGGTGACGCCAACCCTTACCTGACACTGGCGGCCATGTTGGGTGCGGGCCTGGACGGCCTACAGCAAGCCATGCAGCCCATAGCCAACAGCGCGGTGGCGCAACTGCGCTTGCCCGCCTCGCTGCCGCAAGCCCTGGATGCCTTGGCGGCCAGCGCCGACATGCGACGCCACTTGGGCACACATTTGGTGGATGCCTACGTCGGCATCAAGCGCCACGAGCACGCCGAGCGCGCCGCATTGCCCAACCCACGGCTGGATTGGGACTTTTTGCACTTATTGCATTTGGCCTAAGGCCGGCCGGCGGCGCTCAAGCAAACACGCCCGCGCTGTCTTGCATGCGGCTACTCACCTCACCCAGGTGGTGCATGGTGTCGCCACAAGTCATTTCCATTTGCGTGAGCCGCTTGAAGTAGTGGCTGACGGCATACTCGTCTGTCACGCCAATGCCGCCGTGCAACTGCACGCATTGCTGGCCGACAAAGCGCATGCTGTTGCCCAGCTGCACTTTGGCCCTGGCCATAGCCACTGTGCGTTCAGGCGCAGGTGCTTCCAACTTGAGTGTGGCGTAGTAGCTCATGGAGCGGGCCAGCTCCAAGGCCATTTTCACGTCTGCGGCGCGGTGGCGCAGCGCTTGAAACTTTGCAATTTCAACGCCAAACTGCTTGCGCGTATTCATGTAGTCCACGGTCATGGCCAGTGTCTTTTCCATGATGCCTACGCCCTCGGCGCACAGGTAGGCAATGCCCACATCGCGCATGAGCTGCACGGCCTCCAGGCCATTGGCCGTGACCAGCGTTGCCTGTGCCTTGTCAAAGTACACGTCTGCCGCATTTGCGCCGTCTTGCGTGGTGTAAGACTCAATGCGCACGCCTGTGGCTTTGGCATCTACCAGATAAAGCGCTTGGCTATCGCCTTGCATGGCGTTGACCAACAGCGCATCGGCCTGCGCAGCACCTGCGACCACATGCTTGACACCTGTAATGGTGTTGTTGCTGGCGGTGGCCGCACAGACATCCAGCTTGTAACGGGCGCGCTTTTCTGTAGTGGCAAGCGCCACAAACGCCTCACCGCTGGCCAGCTTTGGCAACCAAGCGGTCTGCAAGTCCTGAGTGGCCATATGTTGCAACAAAAGGCTTGCAATCCAGGTGTGCGCAACCGGCTCCAGCACCAAGGCATTGCCCATTTTTTCAAGCGCAATCATGCACTCGGTGGCGCCCATGTCCATGCCGTCAAAGTCCGAGCTGGTGACCAGGCCTGTCAAGCCCAGTTCTGCCATTTCCTGGTAAGCCTCTTTTGAAAAACCACCGCTTTGCACAATGCCAGTGCGCCGATCAAAGGTGTAGGCCTTGTCTGCCCAACGGCCTATGGCGTCGCCCAACTGCACTTGCTCGTCTGAAAAATTGAAATCCATGGTGAGTACTCCTGAGTGCTTTAACCGAACACGGTTTGAGCAACAATATTGCGTTGAACTTCGTTGCTGCCGCCGTATATGGTGGTCTTGCGCATGTTGAAGTAGGTGCTGGCCAGTGGCGCGTTAGAGGTGTCGCCGCCGGGGAACTGCGACAAGCCCAGCGCGGCGTCGCCCTGCCAGCCTGCTTCCATGGCCTCGGCAATAAAGGGCAGCGATGAAGGCCCAGCGGCCAGCATCATCAGTTCTGAGTAGCGTTGCTGGATTTCGCTGCCGCGAATTTTGAGCAGGCCCGCAATATCCAGAGAGCTCTTGCCTGACGTCTCGGCAGACAGCACACGCAGCACCATCATCTCCAAGGCCACGATGTCGACTTCCAGCAAAGCAATTTGGTCTCTGAACCGGTGGTCGTCGTACACGCCCTCGGCTTTGGCAATGCGCTTTAGGCGCTCCAACTCGCGCTTGGCGCGGTTTACGTCTGCAATATTGGTGCGCTCGTGTGCCAGCAAATACTTGGCGTAGTTCCAGCCTTTGTTCTCTTCGCCCACCAGGTTGTTGGCGGGCACTTTCACGTTGTCAAACCACACTTCGTTGACTTCGCACTCGCCATCCAACAATTTGATAGGACGCACAGACACGCCTGGTGACTTCATGTCTATGAGCAAAAAGCTGATGCCCGTTTGTGGCTTGCCCGAGTGATCGGTGCGTACCAGGCAAAAAATCCAATCACCAAACTGGCCCAAGGTCGTCCATGTTTTTTGGCCGTTGACGATGTAGTGGTCGCCCTCTCGCACCGCTGTGGTTTTGACCGAGGCCAGGTCAGAGCCGGCACCGGGCTCACTGTAGCCCTGGCTCCACCAAACGTCGCCGCTGGCAATGCCCGGCAAAAACCGCTTTTGCTGCTCGTCGTTGCCAAAGGCCATGATCACGGGTGCCACCATGACCGGGCCAAAGGGCACTATGCGCGGCGCGCCGGCCATGGCGCATTCTTCTTCGAACAAGTGTTTTTGTATGGCGCTCCAGCCCGGCCCGCCAAACTGCGTAGGCCACCCGTAACCCAGCCAGCCTTTTTTGCCCAGAATTTGAGCCCAACGTTGCATATCGTCACGGCTTAGGCGCTGTGCACCGTGCACTTTGGCAGCTAGGTCTTTGGGCAGGTTGGCTTCAACCCAAGTGCGCACCTCTTGCCTAAAGGCTTGTTCCTCGGGTGTAAAGGCTAAGTCCATGTGCGGGTCTCCAAGCGGTCTTGATGGTTTAAAAACAACAACTTGCTGTTTTAGCACGACCGTGCACTTTTAGCCTGTCCGAGTTGCGACAGCTACAAGCCCGCCCAAGCTGGCGTGGCCAATGATCTGGCAAATGACTTGGCTAATGGCTTGGCGTCTTGCCCGCTGCCAGTGCATTGGCTTGCATGCCGCCTTTGGCCAGCCACTCCTGGTAGCCACCTTGCAAAATGCGCAAATTGCTCCAACCCGCCACGCGCAAAGCAAAGCCTGCCTGTGCCGACAGAGAGCCTGTGTTGCAGTAAATCAGCACCATCTGGTCTTTGGGTATCTCGCTGCGCCTGGCCAATACTTCACGCCATTCCATGTTGACGGCGCCGGGTATGTGCGAGGCCTCAAACTGCTTGGCGTCCCGCGCGTCAATGATGAAGGTCTTGGCGTATTGGTCGGCAGGTATTTGCTCGGCAAAAATAGTGCCGCCACCATATTCGGCAAAGGCCATGTAGTCGGCCATGACTTCGGTTGCTGCTTCAGACTGCGCCCAGGCGGGCACACACAGTAGTGCTGCGGTCAAGCAGGCAGCGCGGGCGACGGTCGGTATCAGCATGAGGGCATTCCTTGAATATAAGAGGTAGCTGATATTCTGCCTCATATGCTGCCCTGGGCTTCAACCACGTGCTGGCGGGGCACAATACCGCTATGTCCAACACACAGTCTTCAATGTCTGAGCCGCATCAACAGCAGCAACGCCGCATCATTATTTTGATTTCAGGTGGCGGCTCGAATATGGCGGCCATTGTGAAAGCGGCTCAACGCGACCACTGGCAACAGCGGTTGCGCGCGCAAGTCACAGCGGTTATTGCCAACAAGTCCGACGCGTCTGGCCTGAGCTTTGCCCAAGCGCAAGGCATACACACGGCGGTGCTGCCACACACGGCTTTTGACAGCCGCGAGGCCTTTGACCAAGCCCTGGTTCAAACCATAGACGAGCTGGACCCGCCCACGCCCGGTTATGCGCCTGCCTTGGTGGTGCTGGCTGGCTTTATGCGCATACTCACGCCAGCGTTTGTGGCGCATTACCAGGGCCGTTTGCTCAACATACACCCCAGCTTGCTGCCCGCATTTGCAGGGTTGCACACGCACCAGCGCGCCCTGGACATGGGCTGCAAATTTGCTGGGGCAACCGTGCATCAGGTTACCGCCGAGTTAGACCACGGTGCGTTTTTGGCGCAAGCTGCAGTACCCGTGCTGCCCACGGATACTGCGTCAACTTTGGCGGCGCGGGTGCTCACCCAGGAGCACTTGATATACCCGCAAGCCATTGCGCAGTGGCTGCAAGCCAACGCTTAGCCAGCGGTCATAAACGGCTGGGTGTGGTGCTTACATGCCCGTTTGAAATACCAGGCCCGCATGCTCACGCATGGTGTGAAACTTAATCTTGGGCCAGTTGGCCTCCACGGCGCGCAGCGTTGCGCTGTGGTCTACCAGCAAGGTCGGCGCGTCTACCGCATCCAATGCAATACGGTGGGCGTTGGCAGCCATAAACCGTTTCAGCTCCGCCTCACCGCCGTCTTCAGGTGCGCAAGTCACCCAACGCGCCAATGAGTAAGAGCTGTTGCCAATGCGGGCTTTGACGCCGTATTCGGTTTGCAAGCGGTGGGCCACCACTTCAAATTGCAGTTGTCCCACGGCACCCAGTAACAACACCGTGCCGGCAATGGGGCGAAACACTTGAATGGCACCTTCTTCACCCAGCTGCGTCAGGCCGGCGCGCAGTTGTTTGGTGCGCAATGGGTCGGCCACTTCAACTGTGCGAATCATTTCAGGCGCAAAAAACGGCAAGCCCGTAAATTGCAGCTGTTCGCCTTCAGTGAGTGTGTCACCAAGTTGCAGCACACCGTGGTTGGGAATACCAATAATGTCGCCTGCATAGGCTTCTTCGAGCAGCTCACGGCGCTGGCTTAAAAAGCTCACCACCGTGTTGGGGCGCAGCTCTTTGCCAGAGCGCACCACTTTGAGCTTCATGCCGCGCTCAAAGTGGCCACTGGCCACGCGCAAAAACGCAATGCGGTCGCGGTGCGCCGGGTCCATGTTGGCCTGAATTTTGAACACCACACCTGTGAACTTGGGCTCTGCAGGATCGACCGTGCGCTGCAAGGTGTCGCGTTTATCTGGCGGCGGGGCCAGGTCCACCAAGGCATCCAGCACTTCGCGCACGCCAAAGTTGTTGACAGCCGAGCCAAACAACATGGGCGTTTGCTCGCCTGCCAAAAAGGCTTTTGCATCAAATGCCGGGCTGGCACCTGCGATGAGCTCCAACTCGCCCTTGGCGTCTTCAAATTCAGCGCCAAAGCGCTGGGCGGCCTGGGCATTGTCCAGGCCAGACAGTACTTCCTCTTCGCCGCCGCGCTTGTCGTCACCGCCGTCAAACACACGCATTTGATCGGTGCGTCGGTCATACACGCCGTGAAAGCGTTTACCCATACCCACTGGCCACGTAAAGGGCACCACCGTCATGCCCAGCTCGCGCTCAACTTCGTCCATCACGTCCAGTGGGCCTTGCACCTCGCGGTCCATCTTGTTCACGAATGTGAGGATTGGCGTGTTGCGTGCACGGCATACTTGCAGCAAGCGCCGGGTTTGGGGCTCTACGCCGTTGGCCGCATCAATCACCATCAATGCAGCGTCTACAGCCGTTAACACGCGGTAGGTGTCTTCTGAAAAGTCTTGGTGCCCTGGCGTGTCCAGCAGGTTGATCACGCAGTCGCGGTATTCCATTTGCATCACCGAGCTGGCCACTGAAATGCCGCGCTGCTTTTCAATTTCCATCCAGTCGCTGGTGGCATGGCGCGCCGCTTTGCGGGCCTTGACGCTACCGGCAATATTGATCGCACCTGAAAACAACAACAGTTTTTCGGTCAGCGTGGTTTTACCCGCGTCTGGGTGAGAAATGATGGCGAAGGTGCGCCTGCGACGAACTTGTTTGACTATTTCGGACATAACCCAGCATTATCGGGCATTGAGCTCTCGTTGAGGTCTGCACGACACGGCGCGTGGGACAATGACGCCATGCATCCAAACGCCCTTATTGACCACGCCGCTGCACTGATTGGCCGCGTGTTGACTTTTACCCACCCCGCTGACGCAACCGTAGCCAAATACTGCCGCGACAACAAAGGGCTGGGCCCGCGCGAGCGCGCCACCATATCCGAGACCCTGTACAAAGTGCTGCGATTCAAAGCGCGCTTTGAATACCTGGCCCGCTCTGGCCCGGGTGGGCGCGAGCGCAAGCTGGCCATTCTGGGTTTTCACGGTCCGCGCGACCTGATTGCCTCGTCGCTGACGCCACAAGAAACCGCCTGGCTGGCCACTTGCGACGCGACCAAAGACCAAGACTTTCTTGATTTGCACTTGCACAACCTGCCCCAGTGGCTGGTAGACCCGCTCAAGGCGCAAGTTGGCGATGACTTTATGGCCCTGGCCAACGCACTCAACACACCTGCCCCGCTGGACATACGGGTCAACGCCCTGAAAGCCAAACGAGAGGCCGTACAAAAAGCCCTGGCTGCCAAGTCCATTACCAGCGAGGTCACGCCTTACTCACCGCTGGGCTTGCGCCTGGAGGGCAACCCGTCTTTGCGTAAATTTGCCGGCTTTGAAGCGGGCGACTTTGAGGTGCAAGACGAAGGCTCCCAACTGCTAGCGGCCCTGGTGGGTGCCAAACGTGGCGACATGGTGGCCGACTTTTGCGCCGGCGCTGGCGGCAAAACGCTGGCCATGGGCGCAGACATGCGTTCCACCGGGCGCTTGTACGCCTTTGACACATCAGGTCACCGCTTGGACGCCCTGAAACCACGCTTGGCCAGAAGCGGCTTGAGCAATGTGCAAACCGCCGCCATCAGTCACGAGCGCGACGAACGCGTCAAGCGCCTGAGCTTCAAGATGGACCGCGTATTGGTAGACGCACCGTGCTCTGGCACAGGCACCATGCGCCGCAGCCCAGACCTGAAGTGGCGCTTGAAAGCCAAGGACATAGACGAATTGGTGCAGCTGCAAACGTCTATCCTGGACAGCGCCGCCAACATGGTGAAGCCCGGCGGGCGTCTGGTGTACGCGACTTGCAGTTTGCTGCAAGCTGAAAACGAAGACATTGCCAACGCCTTCACCCAAGCCCATGCCGACTTTGAAGTGGTACCGGTATGGTCTGTGCTGACAGGGGTGTTGTCAAAAGGCGACGCCAAGGGCGATGCAAAAAAGGGCGGGAAAGACGCTGATGACAACCAAAGCCTGGCGGTTAGCTTGTGCCAGGGTGATTTCCTGCGTTTATGGCCGCACCAGCATGGCACAGATGGATTTTTTGCCGCCATTTGGAGGCGTAAAGAGACTATTTAAGCAACAAATGTCATCTTTTAGCCAGATAACGCGCTTGCAGGGCGTTTACGCTTGATGTGCATCAATACCACGCTATTTGTGTCGCGCCCACGCCTTGCAGATTAGGCGAAACCGGCCAAAACCTTTAAAATCTGAGACGTTGCACCCAACAGCAGCGGCACCCATCCTGGTGCCAATGCGCTTGGGTACTCGGTACTCGTACCACCACACAAGGACTCCCCAATGCTGGATATAGCAATTGATTGGCTGACCAACGGCCTAACCCATGCCACAGGATGGCAGCTGGTCATATATACCCTGGTCGTGACCCACCTCACTATTGCCGGTGTCACCATATACCTGCACCGCCACCAGGCGCACCGCGCCATGGACCTGGGCCCAATACCATCGCATTTCTTCCGTTTTTGGTTGTGGATGACCACGGGCATGGTCACACGCGAGTGGGTGGCCATTCACCGCAAGCACCACGCCAAGTGCGAAACACACGACGACCCCCACAGCCCGGTCACCCGCGGCATTGGTACGGTGTTGTTCCGCGGCTCTGAGCTATACCGCGCAGAGGCAAAAGTGGCCGCGACCATTGAAAAATTCAGTCACGGCACGCCAGATGACTGGATTGATCGCAATGTCTACCGCCGCTTCAGCGCCACTGGCGTCGGCTTGATGCTTGTGATCAACGTGGCACTGTTTGGCGTGCTGGGCCTGACCATTTGGGCTATTCAAATGGCCTGGATACCAATCTGGGCTGCTGGCGTGATCAATGGCATTGGCCACTACTGGGGCTACCGCAACTTTGAAGCGGCCGATTCAAGCACCAATGTGTCGCCCTGGGGCATCATCATTGGCGGTGAGGAGTTGCACAACAACCACCACACCTACCCCACGTCTGCCAAATTCTCGGTCAAACCCTACGAGTTTGACCTGGGTTGGGCTTACATCCGCATGTTTGAAATGTTGGGCTGGGCCAAGGTACGCAAAGTGCCGCCCCAATTGGTGCTGGGTGATGTCAAGCCAGTGGCAGACGAGCACACGCTGGAGGCTGTCATTGCCAACCGCTATGAGGTTATGGCCAACTTTGCCAAGGCCTTGCGCGGCGCGGCCAGCACCGAGCTGGCATCAGCCAAAGCCAAGGGTCAGGACTGGGTCAACCTCGCCGCCGCCAAGCGCTGGTTGCACCGCGACGACGACAAGGTACCAGCTTCGGTCAAGCCGCAACTGGCTGAGGCGCGTGCAGCACACCCCGTACTGGACACCATGACACACATGCGTGAAGAGTTGCGCCAGGTCTGGAGCAGCACCACGCAAACCCGTGACCAGCTGGCGGCAGATTTGCAAGCCTGGTGTGTCAAAGCTGAGGCCAGCGGTATTGCCGCGTTGCGCGAGTTCTCGGTCAAGCTGCGTTCAGTCAAAGCGCTCTGACAACAACACCCACACAGGCCCTGCGCCTGTTGTGTGTGCAAAAGCCACTGCTGGTCAGTGGCTTTTTTGTGGGCGCCACCATGCGCACCTCGATGCGCGCCACGGCCTACCTGTAGGCTTGATGCGTGCGCCACGCCTGAGCAACAGGTGTTATGGACGTAAAAAAACCGCCCAGGTAACCCATAGGCGGTTTTTGCAGAAATGGACGCTGAATTACTTCAGCTTGATCTCTTTGTAAGCCACATGCTTGCGCGCTTTGGGATCAAACTTCATGATCTCCATTTTCTCGGGTGTGGTCTTTTTGTTTTTGGTGGTGGTGTAGAAATGGCCGGTTCCTGCAGTGGATTCCAGCTTGATTTTCTCACGTGTGCCTTTGGTTGCCATGTTCGGTTCTCCTACCTATTAAGCTTGACCGCGGGCGCGCAAATCGGCCAGCACTGAATCAATACCGTTTTTGTCAATCAAGCGCAAAGCCGCGCTTGATACGCGCAAGCGCACCCAACGGTTCTCTGTCTCTACCCAAAAACGACGGTACTGCAAGTTGGGCAGGAAACGACGCTTGGTCTTGTTGTTGGCGTGGGAAACGTTGTTTCCCGACATGGGCTTTTTGCCCGTTACATCACATACGCGTGCCATTGTGGACACTCCTAAAAACGTTAACAGCTTGCGCCGCACCTCGCTGGGCCAGCTGCTTGACGGGGCCGCCCCTGTTACGGACGGTTTGCTTTCAAGCAGTCTGCTGTTGTGCCAGCGGTAACTAAACATCACTCATGACACCGCACTTGCAAGCGCGGCGCAATCAGCGAAGCCTCACATTATAGCTTGCCAGGCTGCGCTTTTGCCAATAAAAAACCCGCCAAGCGCAACACTTGGCGGGTTTTTACGTGTTTGGTGGTGATAGGTGGACTTGAACCACCGACCCCAGCATTATGAATGCTGTGCTCTAACCAGCTGAGCTACATCACCGAAGCCGCAAATTATAGCCAATTTTTACACGCACAGCTTGCGCGGCGTGCAAAAAATTATTGGTGCGTGAAGTTGGGCTGGCGCTTGTTTACAAACGCATCCATACCTTCTTTTTGGTCAGCCGTGGCAAACAAGGCGTGGAACAAGCGGCGCTCAAAGTGCACACCATCTGCCAACGAGCCTTCAAACGCCTTGTTGACAGCCTCTTTGGCAGCCATCACGCTGGGCATGGAGTAGCCGCCAATCATGAGGGCGGCGCCCAGTGCCTCGTCCATCAGCTTGTCGACCGGCACCACGCGGCTGACCAGACCTGCGCGCTCGGCCTCGTCGGCACTCATCATGCGCCCCGTGAGCGTCATGTCCATGGCCTTTGACTTGCCCACGGCGCGTGGCAAGCGCTGGGTACCACCCGCACCGGGAATAATGCCCAGCTTGATTTCTGGCTGACCAAATTTGGCGGTGTCCGCCGCAATGATGAAGTCGCACATCATGGCCAATTCACAGCCGCCACCCAGCGCAAACCCAGACACAGCCGCAATTACGGGCTTGCGAATGCGGCGAATGGCCTCCCAGTTGCGGGTGATGTAGTCGCCCTTGTACACGTCGGCAAAGGTGTAACTGGCCATGGCGCCAATGTCTGCGCCAGCGGCAAAGGCTTTGTCGCTTCCGGTGATGATGATGCAGCCAATGTCATCGTCGTTGTCAAAGGCGCTCAGTGCCGCGCCCAGCTCGTCCATCAACGCATCATTCAGCGCGTTGAGCTGCTTGGGTCGGTTCAGCGTGATGATGGCCGCGCGGCCTTCTGTCTGCGTTAAAACCAGTGCGTCGCTCATGGGATGTCCTTCAAAACAGGTTGCAAAAATGTGGGGTTGGCTAGCAGTTTAAGCGTCGCGCCTGCCCACAGCAGGTATGCCACTCTAGGGTAAACGCTTAAGAAAATTAACCGACCGATCGGTTGGTTAATGCTACATTGAAAAGCAATCAGTCCACGCAACCAAGGTGACCCTTTGTCTCAATCTCAAGCCAATCCACCCCACGCCAACAACAGTGCACATGTTTTATGCGACATCGTTGGACCTGTTGCGCTCATCACACTCAACCGCGCACAGGCACTCAACAGCTTTAACCGCCCCATGCACACCGACTTGTGGGCAGCTTTAGACCAGGCCGCCGCCACGCCTGGCGTGCGCTGCACAGTCATAACAGGTGCTGGCAGAGGCTTTTGCGCCGGTGCCGACTTGTCAGACTTTGACTTCACGCCCGGGCCCGACATGGTCAAGCGTGCAGACCCAGGACCAGTGATTGACCAATGCTTCAACCCCACAGTGCGCCGCTTACAGGCCCACCCCATGCCCACCATTGCCGCGGTCAACGGCGTAGCAGCAGGCGCAGGTGCATCCTTTGCATTTGCCTGTGACATGGTGCTGGCCAGCACCAGCGCCAGCTTCATACAAGCCTTTAGCAAAATTGGCCTGGTACCCGATGCGGGTGGCTCGTGGCTGCTCACTGAGCGCTTGGGCCTGGCCCGCGCCATGGGCCTGGCCATGACCGGCGACAAACTGGGTGCAACACAGGCTAAAGAGTGGGGGCTTATTTGGGATGTTGTCGAAGGTGACACGGCGGCCTTGTTGGATGCTGCAATGGCCTTGGCCAACAAGCTGGCCGTGATGCCCACCAAAGCACTGGTGGCAACCAGACACTTGCTGCGCGCCAGTACCACCAGCACACTGGATGCGCAGCTGGACCTGGAGCGCGATACGCAGTCACAACTGGGTGCAACGCACGACTACATGGAGGGCGTGCAAGCGTTTTTAGAAAAACGCGCGCCCAAGTTCACGGGGCAGTAAACAACATGAGCACAGCCACAAGCCAAACACCAGCGGCAGCACTGGCGCTGGCCCAACGCACAAGCGCACACATGTTTGAGGCCGACCAGGCCAGTCGCAGCACCATGGGCATGACACTGACCCAGTGCACGCCAGGCGAGGCGGTCATGCACATGACCGTACAAGACAAACACCTCAATGGCTTGGGCATTTGCCATGGCGGCTTTATTTTTACCCTGGCCGATTCAGCCTTTGCGTTTGCCTGTAACAGCCGCAATCAAGCCACGGTTGCGTCGGGCTGCAGTATTGAATTTTTAGAGGCCGCCCGTTTGGGTGATCAACTGCAAGCCACCGCCTCAGAGCAAGCGTTGCGCGGGCGTGCCGGTGTGTACGACATACGCGTGACCAACCAGGACAACAAGACCATTGCCTTGTTTAGGGGCAAGTCAATGGCGATTAAAGGCAGCGTTTTTCCAGACTGACAACACCGGGAGCCCACCACATGACAAGCACTAACTTGCCACTAGACCCCATGGAGACCGCCAGCGTTGATGAGCTGCGCGCACTGCAACTCAAGCGCCTCAAGGCCACACTGGCACACGCCTACGCCAACTCGCCCGTCTACAAGGCCAAGTTCGACGCTGCTGGCGTACACCCCAACGATTGCAGTAGCCTGGCAGACCTGGCCAAGTTTCCATTCACCACCAAAGCAGACCTGCGCGACAACTACCCCTTTGGCATGTTCGCCGTACCGCGCAGCGAGGTGGTGCGCATACACGCGTCCAGCGGCACCACGGGCAAGCCCACGGTGGTGGGCTACACGCAAAACGACATAGACACATGGGCCGGCCTGGTCGCGCGCAGCTTGCGCGCCAGCGGTGCCCGCCGTGGCGACATGGTGCACGTGAGCTACGGCTACGGCTTGTTTACGGGTGGCCTGGGCGCGCATTACGGCGCAGAGCGTTTGGGCCTCACGGTGGTGCCCTTTGGCGGCGGGCAAACCGAGCGCCAGGTCCAACTCATTCAAGACTTCAAGCCCGACATCATCATGGTGACACCCAGCTATATGCTGGCTATTGCAGACGAGTTTGAGCGCCAGGGCATTGACCCGCGCAGCAGCTCACTGCGCTTGGGCGTGTTTGGCGCTGAGCCCTGGACCAACGACATGCGCGTGGCCATTGAGCAGCGCATGGGCATAGACGCGGTAGACATTTACGGTCTGTCTGAAGTGATGGGCCCCGGTGTGGCCAACGAGTGCATTGAAACCAAAGACGGCCCCACCATTTGGGAAGACCACTTTTACCCAGAGATCATCAACCCCGAAACCGGTGAACTGGTGGCCGACGGCGAGATGGGCGAGTTGGTGTTCACAAGCCTGACCAAAGAGGCATTGCCCATTATTCGTTACCGTACACGCGACCTCACACGCCTGCTACCAGGTAGCGCACGCCCCATGCGCCGCATGGAAAAAATCACAGGGCGCAGCGACGACATGATGATTGTGCGCGGCGTTAATGTATTTCCCACACAAATTGAAGAGCTGATACTCAGGCAAACCGCCCTGACGCCGCACTACCAATGCGTGCTCAGCAAAGACGGCCACCTGGACTGCTTGACTGTTCACGTGGAAGTCGCTCCCAGCCAGACTGTAGATGGCGCGGCGGCCAAGGCCGCTGCCCAAGCGCTGGCGCAAGACGTGAAGACGTTTGTAGGCAGCAGCATCACGGTCGTGTTGCAAGCCACTGGCGGCGTAGAGCGCAGCATGGGCAAAGCCAAACGCGTTGTTGACACGCGGTAAAGCCATGGTCAACACGCAATGGCACCACAGCGTAATAACGTAACAACCAAATAACGCAGTGGCTTATGGATGCTGATGCTGATGCTGATGCTGATGCTGATGCTGATGCAGGTGCGCAGTCAAGCCCAAACGGCGTTCAATCAAGAAACGCTTAGCCAAGTCTTTAACAATGCCTCATCGACAACGCGCAGTTGTACCGGCTGCAAAGGCTTTTGCGCAGGCCACTGCAGCGCCAGCGTTAGCACTTGACCATCGCGGTTGACCAGGGCTTGCATCTCGCCAGACTCGGGCAGCCAGGCCAATACGTCGGCCAGTTTGTTCACACGCCAGGTTTGACCATTGACAGCAATCGCCAGCCACTCATCACCACTGGCCAAACCAGCCGCCTCGGCCGCACTGCCGCGTTGAACGTGGCTGATGCGCAAGCCATTGGTCTCTTGCACCCGCACGCCCAGCTGCTGCGCAGTGGTAGCGGCACTGGTGCTTTGTTGCACACCAAACTGTGCCAGCAAGGCCGCTACAGGAAGTTCGTTTGTGCTGTGCACCCAGCTCAACAACTGGCGCGCCAGGTCGGCGTGGCCCATTTGCTTTAGCGCGCTGACAACATCTTGCTCACGCATGGGACCACCACCGGTGTCAACCCATAGCCTGCGCATGAGCTGGTCTAGTGTGCTGCCTGCGCTGCGCAAACACAGGTCCAGGCACAAGGCCACTAGCGCACCTTTGGTGTAGTAACTCACCGTGGCATTGGGCGTGTTTTCGTTGATGCGGTAGTACTTCACCCAAGCATCAAAACTGGATTGGGCCACGCTTTGCACCAAGCGCCCGGGCGTTTGCGCCACCTGGTTAATGGTTTTGGTGAGCAGCTCCAGGTATGTGTCGCGCGAAAAAAGGCCTGCGCGCTGGACCAGCAGGTCGTCAAAGTAACTGGTGAAGCCCTCAAAAAACCACAGCAACTCGGTGTAGTTTTCGCGGTCGTAGTTGATGCTGGCCAGCTCGGCTGGGCGCATGCGCTTGACATTCCAGGTGTGGAAATACTCGTGGCTAATCAGTCCCAGCAACTGGGTATAGCCATCTTGTGCGGTGGGCGGCACGCTTGGCGCCGCGCCGTTGGTGGTCAGGCGCGGCAAGTCAGCGCGCTGACAAATCAGTGCGGTGCTGTGCTTGTGCTCCAGGCCACCGTAGCCGCTGCCACTGGCGTGCAACATGAACACATAGCGGTCAAATGGCAATGCAGTCGCCCTCGCACCGGTGCCATGCCACAAGGCCATCTGGGCCTCACAAATGCGTTTGGTATCAGCCAGCAAACGCTTGGTGTCAAAGCCGGGGTTGGCACTGCCGCCCATGCCTGTCACCACAAACTGATGCACCACGCCACGCAGCTTGAATTGCCCACGCCAAAAGTCACCCATGGTCACGGGCGTATCGGCGAGCTCGTCGTAGTTGGCGGCCACATAGCGGCCAAAGCCTTTGCCATCAAGTTGTTGAGGCAACAGGGCTGTAGACACGCGCCACGCAGCCAGGCCGGCTTTTGCAGGCTTGTTGATCGTCAACTGCAGCGGCGCATGGGTTTGTGCCACGCGCAAGCACAGGCTGGTGGGGTTAAAAAATCCGCGCGTCTGGTCCAGGTAAGCGGTGCGCACCGAGGCATCAAATGCATAAACGGCGTAGCGCACCGTTAGTGGTGCGCCAGCTTTGGTGCTCACCATCCATTCGTTTTTGCTTCGCTGATGAACCACACAGCCACTGCGCCCTTGGGTAGCGCTGAGGCTTTGCAATTGTCCTGAAAACTCACGCACCAGATAGCTGCCGGCAATCCACACGGGCAGGCTCAGAAGCTGCTGTCTGGCGGGCTTTGCAATGCGCAACTCCACATGAAACAAATGGCTTTCCACATGGTCAACACCAACTGTGTAGGAAACGTCGGCCTTGCTCTGTGCCAACTTGACAGGTGCGCGTGTCGCCATGGCTGTCTTTATTTGCTGGCAGCCAAGCGCTTCTCAACCTCATCGGCAGAAATCGCGCCTGGCACGCGTGTGCCGTCTGCAAAAAAGATGGCAGGGGTGCCTTGTATTTTGTTGCGCTGACCAAACGCGGTGTTGCGGGTAATGGCGTCTGTGTTGCAACTGGCCGCCGGTGGCGTAACGCCTTCCAGCATCCAGTCTTCAAATGTTTTGCCTGGATCTTTGGCGCACCAAATGGCTTGCGATTTCTTAACCGAGTCTGGGCCCAGGATGGGGTACAAAAAAACGTAGACCGTGATGTTGTCAATGGTGGCCAAGCCCTGCTCAAAGCGCTTGCAGTAACCACAGTTGGGGTCTTCAAAGACGGCGATCTTGCGCTCGCCTGTGCCGCGCTTGATCACAAACGCGTCTTTCAGTGGCAGCTTGTCAAAAGCAATTGCAGACAGCGCATTGATACGCTCTTCGGTGAGGTTGCGCTTGGCTTTGAGGTCAATCAGCGCGCCTTGAATCAAAAACTCACCAGCCGCGTCGGTGTACAAAATGTCGCTGCCGCCAAAACGCACCTCAAACAAACCCTTCATGGGCGTGGCTTGCACGCTGTCAATAGCGGGCAGGTTGGGCAACTGCCTGGCCAGGTTGCTCTTGATCGTTGCCGCTTGCGGCGCTTCTTGCGCCGTGGCTTGTGTGCTGAACAGGCCAACCAGGGCCAAGGCAGTCAGGGCGCGCGCGATGCGTTTGATGTGTGTCATATTGGGTGTGTGAGTAAAAAGGGGGAATTAAGTTTCAGCGCGGCCCATGCCTTGTGCTTTTATCCAGGCTTTCAGGGGAGTGGCAGCATTGACTGCAAGCATGCCCCAGTTGCGCAAACCTTGCACAGGCTGCGCCTTTGCCCACGGCTGGGTGAACAAATGAAACAAGCCATGTGTGGCGCATTGCAAACTGATGGTGCTGGTGGCACGCGCGCGCTGGTAGCGACGCAGCAAGCGCATGTCTGCCACGCTTTGGCCTCTGCGCCGCGCCGCGACCACGTTGACCAACGCCTGTACATCGGCCAGGCCCATGTTTAAGCCCAAGCCCGCCAGGGGGTGAATGGTGTGTGCAGAGTCACCCACCAAGGCCACACCAGGGCGCACCCACTGCGTGGCCCTGGACAACACCAGGTCAAACGCAACCGGGCGGCCTATGAGCGTGATGTCTTTAAAGGTGTGGCGGCTGGCCTGTTGTATGGCTTGCGCCAAGGCCAGTGCGCCGTCGTCGCCATGCGCTTGGGCCACCCAGTCGTTGCAAGCGGTTTGCGCCATAGACCACACCATGGCCAACTCACGCCCGCTGGCACCGCCCACAGGCAGCAAGGCCAGTATGGTGTCGCCGTCAAACCACTGTTGCGCCACGCCGCCATGGGGCTCGGACAGCTGCAAGCGTGCCGCCAAGGCGCGGTGCGGATACATCACGGGCTGGGTGTCAATGCCCAGCCTGGCACGCCAAGCACTGTGCTTGCCCTCACACAACACGCTCAGCGTGCCCACAGGCGCCTGACCTGCTGCGCAACAGTCGATACGTGGGTGAGCACTTACTTTTTGAGCCAGTAAAGCCTCTAAAGCGGCTACATCCAACATCCAAGCCACAGGCTGATCGCCCTGGCCGTCCAGTAACAACTGGCCCACACCATCGCCAAACACACGCATGTGGTCTACCGGTGTAAGCCAGGCGGCCTCACCCGAGGCTGGCCATACGCCAGCCGCAGTCAGCGTGCTGCGCGATGCATGGTTGATGGCGTAGGCGCGAATGTCGGCCACTGACTGGGAAGACGGCGACGCACTCACCTGCACCCGCAAACCCATGTCAGCCATGAGTAAAGCAGTGGTGTGCGCGGTGATACCGCTGCCATAAACGGCAATGTCGGCGGTTGTAGTCATCAACAGATTGTAGAAGCGCCCGTGGCTTAAACTACTGGTTCAGTTTTTGAGGAACATCATGAGTTTGAAATGCGGCATTGTTGGCCTGCCCAACGTTGGTAAAAGCACCCTGTTTAACGCACTGACCAAGTCAGGTATTGCGGCAGAAAACTATCCCTTTTGCACCATTGAGCCCAACGTGGGCGTGGTGGAAGTGCCAGACCCGCGCCTCAAGCAGCTCAGCGACATCGTCGTGCCAGAGCGCGTGGTGCCCGCCATTGTGGAGTTTGTAGACATCGCCGGCCTGGTAGCTGGTGCCAGCACCGGCGAAGGCCTTGGCAACAAGTTTTTGGCCCACATTCGCGAAACAGACGCCATCGTGAACGTCGTGCGCTGCTTTGAAGACGACAACGTGGTGCACGTGGCCAACAAGGTAGACCCCATTGCTGACATAGAAGTTATACAAACCGAGCTGTGTTTGGCAGACCTGGGCGCAGTAGAAAAGGCGCTGCACCGCGTGGGCAAAATTGCGCGCTCTGGCGACAAGGATGCAGCCAAGCAAGTGGCGATTCTGGAGAAGTGCCAAACCGCCCTGAATGACACCAAACCTGTGCGCACCATTGACTTCTCCAAAGAAGAGCGCGCAGAGCTGAAACAGTTTTTTCTCATCACCGCCAAGCCCGCCATGTTTGTGGCCAACGTGGCCGAAGACGGCTTGACAACAACCCGCTGCTAGACAAGCTCACCGCTTTTGCCACAGCCCAAGGCGCGCCAGTGGTGGCTATTTGCGCCAAGCTAGAGGCCGAGATGAGCGAGATGGACGACGAAGACCGCGATATGTTTTTGCAGGAGCTGGGCCAGGACGAGCCTGGTCTGAACCGCCTCATTCGTTCTGCCTACGCACTGCTGGGTTTGCAAACCTACTTCACCGCTGGCGTGAAAGAAGTGCGTGCCTGGACCATACGCGTGGGCGACACCGGCCCGCAAGCGGCTGGCGTGATTCACACCGACTTTGAAAAGGGCTACATACGTGCCCAGACCATTGCCTTTGACGACTTCATCAGCTTCAAGGGCGAGCAAGGTGCCAAAGACGCTGGCAAGATGCGCGCAGAAGGCAAGGACTATGTGGTCAAGGACGGCGACGTGATGAACTTCCTGTTCAGCTCTTAAGCCTCCAGTGGGGCTGCAGGCACGCTACAACCAGTTGTGCCAGCCCCCATAGCAGCGCATACGTCATGGTGACGTAACGCGCAAACTTACCCAAAGCCATGTAGGCCACACAAGGCCAGAACGGCTGGCGCAGCCAACCGGCAACAGCACACAGCGGGTCGCCCACAATGGGCAGCCAGGACAACAGGCACGCTTTGGGACCCATGCGCTCAAGCCATGCAATGGCATAGCGCCCAGCACGGTTTTGGTATTGCTGTGGCAGCGGCGCGAGGCCACGCCTATCGCGTGACAAGTCGACCGCCTTGTGCAACCCCAAGCCCATGGCCCACGACAAGGCACCACCACCTGTATTGCCCAGCGTGGCAACGGCCACAGCTGGCCACAACAATTCGGGCTGGAGTGTGACCACACCAAACAACACCGCCTCAGAGCCCATGGGCAGCAAGGTGGCCGATACAAAAGCGGCCACAAACAAAGCGGGCAAGCCAACTTCAGGCAGGCTGAGCCAGTTCATGGTGATGTGTAGCCAATCGGTCATAGCCTGGGCAGTATAGGTGTGGCGTGCCATGTTTAACTGGCCAAACGCGATTTACCGAGCTACAATACTGCTTAAATTTTAAGCACGCGCCCTGCGGGGCGCGTTGCCATTTGTGGCGCCTGTACGTTGAACCTCGGCTCTTACACCTTACCCAACAACTTGTTTGTGGCACCCATGGCCGGCGTCACAGACAGGCCATTTCGCAAGCTGTGCAAAACACTTGGCGCGGGCTATGCCGTGAGCGAAATGGTCACCTCAAGACCAGACTTGTGGGACAGCCTCAAAACATCACGCCGCGCCGATCATGAAGGCGAGACTGCCCCCATAGCCGTGCAAATTGCAGGTACTGACGCGGCCATGATGGCAGACGCGGCCCGCTACAACGTGGCCCGTGGCGCACAAATCATTGACATCAACATGGGCTGTCCAGCCAAGAAGGTCTGCAACAAGTGGGCGGGCTCGGCATTGATGCAAGACGAGGCGCTGGCCATTGACATCGTCTCAGCCGTGGTCAGCGCCTGCGCACCGCAGGGTGTGCCGGTCACACTGAAGATGCGCACGGGCTGGGCGCAGCATGCCAAAAATGCGCTCACGCTGGCCTTGGCCGCACAAGACGCAGGCGTGTCCATGCTCACCATTCATGGCCGCACGCGCGAGCAAGGCTACAAAGGCTTTGCCGAACACGAAACAGTGGCCAATATCAAGTCGCGCGTGTCTACTCCCGTGGTGGCCAATGGCGACGTCAACAGCCCGCAAGCCGCCAAGGCAGTGCTGGCGGCAACAGGTGCCGACGCGGTAATGGTGGGACGCGCAGCACAAGGCCGGCCCTGGCTATTCAGAGAAATAGCCCACTATCTGGCGACTGGCCAAGAGCTGGCAGCGCCAACGCCGCAAGAGTTGAGTCAGTGGATGCTGGCACACTTGGCTGAGCACCATGAGTTGTACGGCGAATTTACAGGTGTGCGCTCTGCACGCAAGCACTTGGGCTGGTACGCGCAAAGCCTGCCCAGTGGCGATTTATTACGAAAGCACGTCAACCGCATCACCGATGCACAGCAACAAATAACCGCCGTTCAAGACTACTTTGGCGCCTGGGCCGCTGAGCAACTTCATGAACTGCCCGCCATGTGGCGCGCAACACCACCAGAACAAACAGAGCACCCCCCACAATGAGCCGAGCAGACATAGAAAAAGACGTGCGTCACAGCATGCAAGCCTACTTTGACGACCTGGGCGACAACGAGCCACACGGCATTTACGACATGGTGATGCATGTGGTCGAAAAGCCTTTGCTGGAGGACGTGATGGCACGCGCCAACCACAACCAGTCCCTGGCGGCGCAGTGGCTGGGTCTTAACCGCAACACACTGCGCAAAAAATTGTTGGCCCACAAGCTGATTTAAGCCAACGGCCACTCAGTACGCTGCACTTTCCCTTTCCCATTCCCATTCCCATTTTTTCACTTTACCTAATCATCAGATGAACGCACTTATCTCCGTCTCAGACAAAACCGGCATTGTTGAACTTGCACGCTCATTGGCCGCACTCAATATTGGCTTGCTCTCCACTGGTGGCACGGCCAAGCTGCTGGCCGACGCTGGCCTGCACGTCACGGAAGTGGCCGATATGACAGGGTTTCCAGAAATGCTGGACGGTCGCGTCAAGACGCTACACCCCAAAGTGCACGGCGGCTTGCTGGCCAGGCGTGACTTGCCAGAGCACATGGCTGCGCTGCAAGCCCACGGCATCAACACCATAGACCTGCTGGTGGTCAACCTGTACCCCTTTGAAGCCACTGTGGCCAAGCCAGGCTGCACGCTTGAAGACGCCATTGAAAATATAGACATTGGCGGACCCGCCATGGTGCGCAGCGCTGCCAAAAATTGGAAAGACGTAGCCGTCCTCACAGACGCCAGCCAATACGCACAAGTCATTTCCGAGCTGGAAACCACTGGCGCAGTCAGCACAGAGACCAAGTTTGCGCTGTCGGTTGCGGCTTTTAACCGCATCAGCAACTACGACGCGGCCATCAGCGACTACCTGTCGTCTTTCAACTTGGCTGACCAGTCGCGCGCCCAGTTTGCTGCGCAGTCCAATGGGCGTTTCGTCAAGCTGCAAGACTTGCGCTACGGCGAAAACCCACACCAAAGTGCTGCGTTTTACCGAGACTTGCACCCCGCACCCGGCTCATTGGTGACAGCCAAACAGCTGCAAGGTAAAGAGCTGTCGTACAACAACATTGCTGACGCCGATGCCGCATGGGAATGCGTCAAAAGCTTTGAGCAAGCCGCCTGCGTAATCGTGAAACACGCCAACCCATGCGGCGTGGCCGTGGCAACTGACGCCTTAAGCGCTTACCAAAAGGCCTTTCAGACCGATCCGACATCGGCTTTTGGCGGCATTATTGCGCTCAACCGCGTGGTGGATGAAGCCGCTGCAAAGGCCATCAGCACGCAATTTGTTGAAGTGTTGATGGCACCCGAATACACCGCCGGCGCGCTTGAGTTCAAAGCCAAAGCCAATGTACGCGTGTTGCACATTGCATTGCCACCGGGTGGCGCATCCGCCTGGGACAAAGGCCAAAACGCCATGGACGTCAAACGCGTGGGCTCTGGCTTGTTGATGCAAACAGCAGACAACCACCAGCTCACAATTGACGACTGCACCGTGGTGACCAAACTGGCACCTACCGCAGCGCAAATGCAGGACTTGATGTTTGCGTGGACGGTGGCCAAGTTTGTAAAGTCCAACGCCATTGTGTTTTGCAAAGACGGCATGACCATGGGCGTCGGTGCAGGCCAGATGAGCCGCCTAGACTCAGCCCGCATTGCCAGCATCAAGGCCGAACACGCCAGGCTAAGCCTTGGCGGCACGGTAGTGGCCAGCGACGCGTTCTTCCCATTCCGGGATGGACTGGACGTGGTGGTAGACGCCGGTGCCGTTGCCGTGATTCAACCAGGTGGCTCCATGCGCGACCAAGAGGTGATAGACGCCGCCAACGAGCGTGGCATTGCCATGGTGTTTACAGGTGTGCGCCACTTCAGGCACTAAGGCACTAAGCCCCTAAATCCCTAAGCCCCCTGAACCACAGCATGCGCCGCAGTCTTAACTGGCTAGACCTTGGCCACTCCCCAAACGACGGCGAGCGCGTGGCTTTGGACATAGCCGCCAGCGTTGAGCTGGCCCACCAACACTGCGTTGTGACGGATGCCGAGGCCTTGTTGGCATGGCTGCACACACATGGCGGCCCACCTGACCAGGCCGGAGAAGGCCTGGCGCGCTGGTCGGTCGATGACCAGCGCCTTGTGCGCAACGCCCGCTTCGAACTGGCGATAGCACTGGACCTGGACGCTGATCTGTACGCGCTGATGCAAGCCCACTTTGACTTGGGCTTACTCGACTAGAAGACCTGACTTGGCGCCCAGGCGGCGCCGTGAAGGGCTTTAATGCCTTCAGGGCAGGCCATCACGCACCAACGCCATTGGGCGCGTTGAATAAGCGCTTGGATAGACCAAACGCTTGCCGGTGTGGTGTTAGGTGGCGCTGGACACTTTGATGCTGGGGAATTTGCCACTGTAGTCACGCGCCTTGTTGGCGACTTGCGCGGCCACCTTCAAGGCAACACCACGGTATAAGTACGACAGTTCACTGTTGACGTCCAGCGCTACAGTAGGCGTGCCCGCATCAGCCTGCTCACGAATGCCACGGTTCAGCGGTAATGCACCCAGGTAATTCAGGCCCATTTCAGAGGCCATGGCCTGGCCGCCGTCTTCGCCAAAAATGTGCTCCATATGGCCGCAATTGGGGCAGCAAAATACCGCCATGTTTTCAACCAAACCCAGGATAGGCACGCTGACCTTTTCAAACATGCGTATGCCTTTTCGTGCGTCTATCAGCGCAATATCTTGCGGCGTGGTCACCACCACAGCGCCAGTCAACGGCACGCGCTGGCTTAACGACAACTGAATGTCACCCGTGCCCGGTGGCATGTCAATAACGAGGTAGTCCAAGTTGTCCCACCTGGTTTGGCGCAGCAGCTGGTCCAGGGCTTGCGTGGCCATGGGGCCGCGCCAAATAACCGCATCGTCCGGGCGCACCAAAAAGCCCATTGAAATCACTTGCAAACCATGGTTCACCATGGGTTTCATGAACTTGCCGTCCACAACCTCGGGCTTGCCAACCAGGCCCATCATGGTAGGCACGCTGGGTCCGTAGATGTCGGCATCCAGAATGCCCACGCGTGCGCCCTCGGCGCTCAGGGCCAATGCCAGGTTCACCGCGGTGGTGGACTTGCCCACACCACCCTTGCCAGAGGCCACTGCAATGATGTTTTTTACGCCCTCAATACGCTGCGTGCCGCCTTGCACGGTGTGCGCAGCAATATCGGTTGTGACGTTGACCTGCACCTGTGCACTATCGTCCAAGGTTGCAATAGCCGCCTTGATGCGCTCCACCCACAGTGCGTGGGTGCTGGCCGCCGGGTAGCCCAGCACCAGGTCCAGCAATACCATTTGGCCGTCCAGGCGCAGGTTTTTAATGGCTTTGGCCTGCCCCAGTGTCTGGCCGGTATGGTCGTCTGTTAACGCGTTCAGGGCCGCGTTGGCCGCCTCTATAGAAAAAGTCATGGCCCGATTATCAGGCTTGGCGTTTGACTTGCTCTTGCGCATGGCTATTGCAAGCCCAACCCGATTCAGCACGGGCTTTAGGCACTGCAATCGTGCGTGGCGCGCCAACATGCGCAGCAAATCAAGTCTGGTGTGAGCAGCATGGAAAAACAAGGCCTGCATGCCATCTTCTAAAATAGCGGGTTGGGCTCTGTTCGGAGCCGCCTGCCTCATTTGCAAAGAAGTTCTTTATGTCCACGCGCCGCCTGTTTGTTACCACCGCCCTGCCCTATGCCAATGGCAACTTCCATATTGGCCACATCATGGAGTACATACAGGCTGACATCTGGGTGCGTTTTCAGCGTATGCAAGGCAATGAGGTGCATTTCGTCTGTGCAGACGACGCCCACGGCGCGCCCATCATGATCGCTGCAGAAAAGGCAGGCAAAACGCCGCAGCAGTTTGTAGCCGACATCGCCTCGGGTCGCAAGCCCTACCTTGACGGGTTTCATATTGGCTTTGACAACTGGCACAACACAGACGGCCCCGAAAACCACGAACTGGCCCAAACCATTTACCGCGACTTGCGCGACGCCGGCTTTATTGCCACCAAAACCATTGAGCAGTTTTTCGACCCCGAGAAAAACATGTTCTTGCCAGACCGCTTCATCAAGGGCGACTGCCCCAAGTGCGGCGCCAAAGACCAATACGGCGACAGTTGCGAGGTGTGCGGCGCTGTGTACGCGCCCACAGAGGTACAAAACCCTTACTCAGCCCTATCAGGTGCAACACCCGTCATGAAGTCGTCAGAGCACTACTTCTTCAAGCTGTCCGACCCTCGCGCCATTGAGTTTTTAAAACAGTGGACCGCTGAAGAAGGCCGTCTGCAACCCGAGGTGCTCAACAAAATCAAAGAATGGTTTGCCGTGGACGAAGAGGGCAACGGCGGCCTCAGCGACTGGGACATCAGCCGCGACGCGCCATACTTCGGCATTGAAATTCCAGATGCGCCAGGCAAGTACTTTTACGTGTGGCTGGACGCGCCCATTGGTTACCTGGCTTCACTAAAAAACCACTTTGGCAAAACCGGCGGCGACTTTGACGCCTTCATGGCCGACCCAGCCACAGAGCAATACCACTTTATCGGTAAAGACATCACCTACTTCCACACGCTGTTTTGGCCCGCCATGCTGCACTTCAGCGGGCGCAAAACACCCAACGCCGTGTTTGTGCATGGCTTCCTGACAGTCAGCGGTGAGAAGATGAGCAAAAGCCGCGGCACTGGCCTCGACCCATTGAAGTACCTGAACCTGGACATGAACCCACAGTGGCTGCGCTACTACATTGCAGCCAAGCTCAATGGTCGCAACGAAGACGTGGACTTCAATCCAGACGACTTCATGGCACGCGTGAACAGCGACCTTGTGGGCAAGTACATCAACATTGCCAGCCGCAGCGCAGGCTTTTTGACCAAGCGCTTTGAGGGCAAACTCAGCGCCTCAAGCGCTGATGGCGCAGCCTTGTTGGCCGCCATGCAAACCGCGCTAAAGCCTGTCAGCACCCGCTACGAAGAGCGCGACTACGCCCGTGCACTGCGCGACATCATGGCGCTGACCGACAACGTCAACGCCTATGTTGACGCCAACAAGCCGTGGGAGCTGGCCAAGCAGGACGGCGCTGACGCACGCCTGCAAGATGTGTGCAGCACGTGCATTCAGGCCTTCCGTTTGCTTACCCTGGCGCTGAAACCGGTACTGCCCGCATTGGCAGCACAAGTCGAAGCGTTCTTGCGCATCAAACCCATGAACTTCGCTGACTTAAACACGCTCATGCCTGCCGGCCATGCCATTGGCACCTACCAGCACCTGATGCAGCGCGTGGACGTGAAGCAACTGGACGCATTGTTTGAGGCCCCTGAGCCAGTGGCAGAGGCCGCACCTGCGCCCGGTGGCGAAGACATTGCCCAGACCATCAGCATTGACGACTTTGCCAAAGTCGACTTGCGTGTGGCCCTCATACAAAACTGCGAAGCGGTTGAGGGTTCAACCAAGCTGCTGCGCTTGACGCTGGACGTGGGCGAGGCGCAAACACGCAACGTCTTCTCGGGCATTGCCAGCGCTTACAAGCCTGAAGACCTCATTGGTCAATACACCCTGATGGTGGCCAACCTGGCACCACGCAAAATGAAGTTTGGTGTGAGCGAGGGCATGGTCTTGGCTGGCAGTCACGCCGATGAAAAAGCCCACCCAGGCATTTACATCATGAAGGCCTGGCCCGGCGCACAACCCGGTATGCGCGTGCGCTGATCCACCTTGTAAGTCGGCGGGCGTAATATGTTTCAAAATGACAACGCCCAGCCCCTCAACCAACCAATCCAGTGACGCCATAACACCGGCATCTGGTGCAATGACTGCCACCAAAGCCCCGGCCCCAGACAACGGCTCAGACCAGACGCGCGCCGGGTCACACTGGCACATACCGCGTTTGCAGTTTTCACCGCGCGTGCTATGGCATCTTAAACACTACGGCCGAGCCAACGCGCTAAAGGATATTGGCTCTGGTATCACCGTAGGCATTGTGGCGCTGCCGCTGGCCATGGCGTTTGCAATCGCCAGCGGACTAAGCCCAGAAGCGGGCTTGTGGACTGCCATCATTGGGGGATTTCTGGTCGCCGCACTGGGGGGCTCGTCCGTGCAAATAGGCGGGCCTGCGGGTGCGTTTATCGTGATCGTCTACGGCATTGTCCAACAGCATGGCGTGGGCAGCTTGTTGGTCAGCACCTCCTGCGCAGGCCTGTTGCTGTTTGTCATGGGCTGGCTCAAGCTGGGCAGTCTTGTGCGCTATGTGCCTGTTAGCGTGGTGATTGGCTTTACCAATGGCATTGCGGTACTCATTGCCGTGTCGCAACTGCGAGACTGGCTGGGCCTTGATGTACCCAACATGCCCGCTGACTTTTTTTCGCAAATGCAAGTGCTGGTCACGCACCTGCACAGCTTTAACCCCTATGCGTTTGCACTGACCAGCGCTTGCGTGGTTGGTTTGTTTGCCTGGAGCCGGATCTGGCAGCAGCTGAAAAACACACCGCTTAGCGCCTTGCAAAACTTGCAACACTTACCCGGTGCGTCGCGCGCCTTGAACGTGACCGCACGCCTGCCAGGGCCCATTGTTGCGTTGGTGAGTTTGTCGGCACTGGCCTATGTGCTGCAACTACCGGTTGAAACCATAGGCCAACGCTTTGGCCGCATTCCAAGCGGCCTACCAGCGTTTGCACTGCCAGACTTCTCATGGGCCAGCGTCAAACAGTTGGTGTTGCCCACCATCACCATCGCCATGTTGGGGGCCGTAGAGTCATTGCTGTGCGCACGCGTGGCAGACCAGCTGATAGAGCTGCCCAAACACAACCCCAACCAAGAGCTGATGGCGCAAGGCGTGGCCAACTTCAGCGTGCCGTTTTTTGGTGGCATGCCTGTGACTGGCACGATTGCCCGCACGGTGACCAACATCAGGGCGGGTGCAACATCGCCAGTCTCAGGCATGGTGCATGCACTCACACTATGCGCCATTGTGCTGTTAGCAGCACCGCTAGCGGTACACATACCGCTGGCAGTGCTGGCCGGTATTTTGTTGTTTGTGGCCTGGAACATGGGCGAATGGCGTGAGTTTGCCAAGCTCAAGCACTTCAGCGGCCATTACCGGCTGATGCTGTTGTCCACTTTTTTTGTAACAGTGGTGTTTGACTTGACACTGGCCGTGCAACTGGGCTTGGCCATGGCGTTTGTGCTGTTCATCAAACGCCAAAGCGATATTTTTCAGGTGCGTATTGAGCAGACCACGCCGTCGCGTGTGGACGTGGTCACCTACGGCAGTTTGTTTTTTGGCGCCGTTGGCAAACTGGACACCCTGGGCGAGTTGGCGCGCAATGCACCCAGCGGTTGCGCGGTGCACTTGCATGCGCAGCGCCTCATTGCGCTTGACACCACTGGCCTGGATGGCCTTAAAGAGATAGCCCATACCCTGCACAAACATGGCTGCACGCTGCACATGCACCAGTTGCAGGCTCAGCCGCTGTCGCTGCTGCAACGCAGTGGCTTTTTGGCTGAACTGCATAGCTGGGACGCTGAACACAGCAGCCCCAGCGCGGTAACGCCGACTTAGCCTCTGCGCTGTTTCACAGCGTTGCTGAGTACTTGCAGCACGGCCTCAGAGTCGTCCCAGCCCAGACATGCGTCGGTGATGCTTTGGCCGTAGGCCAAAGCAGCTACATCGTCTTTGCCTGGCGTAAATTTTTGTGCGCCTTGTACCAGGTGGCTCTCTACCATCACGCCAAACACCTGGGTTGAGCCCGCGGCAATTTGTGCCGCTACGTCTTTGGCCACATCCAGCTGGCGCTCAAACTGCTTGGAGCTGTTGGCGTGGCTGCAGTCCACCATCAGGCGGGCTGGCAGCTTGGCTGCGCCCAGCTCGTCACAAGCGGCTTGTACGCTGGCAGCGTCGTAGTTGGGCGTTTTACCGCCACGCAAAATCACATGGCAGTCCTTGTTGCCGTTGGTTTGCACAATGGCCACTTCACCTGTTTTATGCACGGACAAAAAGTGGTGGCCACGCGCTGCAGCTTGTATGGCATCTGTGGCAATTTTGATGTTGCCGTCTGTGCCATTCTTAAAGCCAATCGGCGCAGACAGACCAGACGCCAACTCGCGGTGGACTTGGCTTTCGGTGGTGCGCGCACCAATGGCGCCCCACGCAATCAGGTCGCCAATGTACTGCGGTGAAATCACATCCAGAAATTCACTGCCTGCGGGCAAGCCCAAGCGGTTGATTTCAATCAACAGCTGGCGCGCCATGCGCAAACCCTCGTCAATACGGTAGCTCTCGTCCATGTAGGGGTCGTTGATCAAACCTCCAGCCCACCGTGGTGCGTGGCTTCTCAAAGTACACGCGCATCACTACTTCCAGGGTATCGGCGTATTTGTCGCGCAACGGCTTTAAGCGCTTGGCGTATTCCATGGCTGCTGCTGGGTCATGAATGGAACAAGGGCCAATCACCACCAGCACGCGGTCATCCGTGCCTTGAATCATGTCGCGGATATGGCCGCGGGTTTGCGTAATCAGGGTCTCGGCAGGTGAACCAGCAATGGGGAAAAACCGAATCAGGTGCTCAGGTGGCGGCAACACGTTGATGTCTTTGATACGCGCATCGTCTGTGAGGCTGGTCGGCTTGCTGTGACTGGTCATGGTGAGCTCCTGGTGTGTGACTGTTAACGACTGTTGGTGAATGAATGGGGGTGATGCAAAAAAAAACCGCCTCACTGGGCGGTTGATTGAGAAGAAGCAGTAGTTGGCTCAGGCTACTCACTCTCGACCGCTTGTTGCGCGTGAGATAAAAAAGTAACCAAACCAAACAACGACTGCTTGTTCATAAGTCTGAAATGTAGCACATCACAATGCCGGCCTGCTGACGGCTGTTAGCCGCATCGCGTTTAGGCCGTACCACCAACGGTCAGGCCGTCAATGCGCAAGGTGGGCTGGCCAACGCCTACCGGCACGCTTTGCCCCTCTTTGCCGCAAGTACCAACGCCGCTGTCCAGCGCCATGTCGTTGCCAATCATGCTCACGCGGGTGAGCGCATCTGGGCCGTTGCCCACCAACGTAGCGCCCTTGACCGGGTATTTGAGTTGGCCGTTTTCCACCCACCACGCCTGGCTGGCCGAGAACACAAACTTGCCAGAGGTGATGTCAACTTGACCGCCGCCAAAGTTGGTGGCGTACAAGCCTTTCTTGATAGAAGCAATGATTTCTTGTGGCGTGTGCTCACCATTGAGCATGTAGGTATTGGTCATGCGCGGCATGGGCACGTGGGCATAACTCTCGCGCCTGCCATTGCCTGTAGGTGCCACACCGCTTAGTCGCGCATTCATGCTGTCTTGTATGTAACCTCGCAAGATGCCGTCTTCAATCAGCACATTGCGCTGGCTGGTGTTGCCTTCGTCGTCTATGTTGAGTGAGCCGCGCCTGTCGGCAATGGTGCCGTCGTCCAGCACCGTCACGCCCTTGGCTGCCACGCGCTCGCCAATGCGCCCGGCAAAGGCGCTGGAGCCTTTGCGATTGAAGTCACCTTCCAGGCCGTGGCCTACGGCCTCGTGCAACAAGATACCAGGCCAGCCGCTGCCCAACACCACGGTCATTTCGCCAGCGGGTGCGGCTTGCGCGTCCAGGTTGGTAATGGCGTTGCCCACGGCGTCGCGCACATACTGCTGCACCAAAGCGTCATCAAACATATCCAGGCCCAAGCGCGCGCCGCCGCCGGCGCTGCCTACTTCGCGCCTGTCGCCTTGCTGCGCAATCACGGTCACAGACAAACGCGACAAGGGGCGCACGTCTGCCGCCATCACACCATCGGCTCTGGCCACCATCACCACATCAAACTCGCTGGCCAAGCTGGCCATGACTTGCACCACACGCTGGTCAGCGGCTTTGGCCAGACGCTCTACCTTTTCCAGCAACGCCACTTTGGCGGCGCTGTCCAAGCTTTGCGTGGGGTCTGTAGCAGCGTACAAACTACGCGCTGTGGCTATTTTTTTGGTGGGCACTTTGATGCGCTTGTCTTGGCCGTGGTTGGCAATGGTGCGCACCGTATGTGCGGCGTCACGCAAGGCCGTCCATGACAGGTCGTCGGAGTAGGCAAACGCGGTTTTTTCGCCGCTGATAGCGCGCACGCCCACGCCTTGATCAATAGAAAAGCTGCCGCTTTTCACAATACCCTCTTCCAGGCTCCAGCCCTCGGCGCGGGTGTATTGAAAGTACAGGTCAGCGTCGTCAACGCCTGCGCTAAGCATGTCGCCCAAGGCGCGGCGCACATGCGTCTCGGTCAGGCCATGCGGCTCTAGCAAGTATTGGTAGGCCGTTTGCAAACGGGCAATGGTGGGGTTTCGGCTGGTCATAGCCGTATTGTAGAAACTAATAAATGTCCGTGCGTCTCGGGCGACTTGGCCCCACTATGAAGGCAACTGGTGCAAGGCCAGCATGGCGCTGTCGTCGCGCTCAACCCAGCCCATGTCCAGCGCCTGGGCAAACAGCGCAGCTGCCAAATGGCCCATGGCGGGCTGCAAGCCTGCGGCTTGAGCCATATCCATGGCCAGCCGGGTATCTTTGGCCAGCAGGCGCATATGGGCTTTGACGCTGTCGTCGCCGGCCAGCGCGCGACGCATGCGGTCTGAGCCTATCCAGTTGCCACCGCTTGAACGCTCAATCACATCCCAGGTGCGGTTGGCGTCCAGACCTACGGCCTGGGCCAGGTGTGTGGCCTGCGCACTGGCCACCAGGTTCATGCCCGCCAGCAAGTTGTTGACCAGCTTGGTCTTGGCCGCGTCACCAACGGTGCCGCCCAAGTCAAACACGGGCTCTAATACCTCTAAGGTGGGCCACCATGCTTGGCGCGTAGGACCAGACACCATCAGGCTCATGGTGCCTTGGGCAGCACGAACCGGACCGCCAGACATGGGCGCATCCAGCATGTGCAAGCCCATCGCTTGCAGCTTGTGGCCTATGGCTTGTACGTCGTTTGGCGACAAGGTGGGTGTCAGCAACACCGTATGGCCGGGCTTTAGATGTTGGGCTGCACCGGTTTGGGCCTCAAACAGGACTTCCTCGCACTGGCTGGCATCAACCACACACACCACCAACAGTGCACTCTGTGGCAGGGCTTTTGCCAGCGCAGCAGGTGTGTCAAACACCTGCGCACCCAGGGCGCTTGCTTGTGCCGTACGTTGGCCATCCACGTCGCATGCCAGTGCTGTGTGCCCACAATGGCGCCAGCGGGTGAGCATGCCCATGCCCATGTTGCCCACACCCACAAAGCCCATGGTCATGGTGTTGGCGTGCATGGCTTAGCTTTGTATCAAGCGTTTGGTGCGGGCAATGGCCATCAAAATACCCAAACCCATACCCAAGGTCACCATGGCCGTGCCGCCGTAGCTGATAAAGGGCAGTGGCACGCCCACCACGGGCAAGATACCGCTGACCATACCCATGTTGACAAAGCCATACACAAAGAAATTCAGGGTAATGGCGCCGGCCAACAAGCGCGCAAACAAGGTGGGCGCCTCAAGGGCAATCACCAGCCCCCTAAAGATCAGAAACACCAAACCCAGCACCAGCAACACCGTGCCCACCAGGCCAAACTCCTCGGCAAAAGCCGCGTAGATAAAGTCTGTGGTGCGCTCAGGAATAAACTCCAGGTGGGTTTGCGTGCCTTGCATAAAACCCTTGCCAAACACGCCGCCAGAGCCAATTGCAATCATGCCCTGAATGATGTGAAAGCCCCGGCCCAATGGGTCTTTGAACGGATCCAACAAAGTGCACACGCGCTGCTTTTGGTAGTCGTGCAGCACCACCCAATCCACGCCGGGCACGCACCAGCTGGGCTCCATGATGATGAGGGTCACAATGCCCACGCTGGCAATCAGCACAGGGGGCCAGATGAGCGTCCAGCTCAAGCCTGCAAAGTAAATGACAAACACGCCCGAGGCCAGCACCAACAGAGAGGTGCCCAAATCTGGCTGTGACACGATAAGGCCCACTGGTATCACCAAAATCAAACCGGCCACGAAAAAATCCAGGGAGCGCATTTGCCCCTCGCGCCGCTGGAACCACCACGCCAGCATCAGCGGCATGGCAATTTTGAGTATTTCACTGGGCTGTATCACCACACCCACGTTCAGCCAGCGCTGTGCGCCTTTTTTAGTCAGGCCAAACAACAAGACCGCAATGAGCAAGGCCACACCCACTGTGTACAGCGGCACCGCCACACTCATCAAACGTTGAGGCGAGACTTGCGCCACCAGAAACATCACCACCGCTGCAATCAGCATGTTGCGGGCATGGTCCATAAAGCGGGTGCCGTGGTCGTAGCCCACGGAGTACATGGTGGCCAAACCCGCACACGCCAACACCACCACGGCGAACACCAACGGGCCATCAAAGCCGGCAAACCAGGGGCTTAGGCGCGCAGACCACGTCGGCTTTTTAATAACAACAGGCATGGCCGCTATTATCGTCTGCGAAGCGGCGCATTGTGCGCCCAGCAACCACACACACATCATGAGCACCACGCACCTGTTGTACCTGCACGGCTTTCGGTCGTCGCCTCAATCCACCAAGGCCCGTTTGCTACACGACTGGTTGGGGCGACACTATCCCGCGGTGACCTGGCTGGCACCCTCTTTGCCGGCCTCGCCCAAGGAGGCCATGGCCCTCATAAGCGCACAGACTGCCCATTGGCCAGCCCATGCCAGCGCAGTCGTGGGCTCCAGTCTGGGCGGCTTTTACGCCAGTCATGTCGCCCGGCAACGCGCTTGGCCAAGCGTTGTCATCAACCCCGCAGTCGCTGCACACACCCACGGCCACAGACTGGTAGGCAACCACCCCATGTGGCACGACCCCAGCCAAACCATGGCATTTGTGCCCAGCTATGTAGACGAACTCGCCACCCTGGCGCTGGCCGCAGACCAAGTGCCCGCCAACACCATGGCCATTGTTGCCAAGGGCGACGAGGTTTTAGACTGGCACGACATGGCCGTCCACTACCAACACGCCCAGCTGCACCTGCTACCCAACGGTGACCACGGTCTGAGCGACTTTGAGCCCTGGCTTGAGCCCATTGCGGACTTTCTGCAGCTCAGCCGCTGAGCGGGCCAGATTAAGCCAGAGAAAGCCAGACAAACGCCTCACAACGGCATGGCCCTTGCGGCGCGGCCATCCAAGGCTCACATTTGCCGCCGCAGGCATGGGACAATCTGGGGATGTACTTATTATTTGAAGACGCTGGCAAGTTTTTGGCTGGCCGCATACTGTCTGAAACAGACGCCTCAGCCCAAGTGGAGCTGGCCTCAGGCAAGCGCCAAAAGGTTAAAGCGGCCAATGCGCTGATTCGCTTTGAGCAGCCCAGCCCTGCTGACTTACTCAGCGCGGCGGCCACTGGCGCACAAGACATAGACCTGGACCTGGCCTGGGAATGCGCAGGCGACCAAGAGTTTGGCTTTGCCGACATGGCGTCTGAGTACTTTGGCGAACAGCCCACCATCACGCAGCAAGCCAGCGCTTTGATGCGTTTGTTTGAGGCCCCACACTACTTCCGCCGCGCAGGCAAAGGCCGCTTCAAAAAGGCCAGCGCCGAAGTGCTACAGCAAGCACTGGCCGCCATCGAGAAAAAAGCCGCTGTGCAAGCCCAGGTAGAAGCTTGGACCACCGAACTGGCCAACGGCCAATGCCCTGAGCCCATTGCGCAACAGCTGTACAAAATACTGTTCAAGCCCGACAAAAACGCGCCTGAATACAAAGCCGTGGTGGCCGCTACCAAGCAAACCCAAATGGCGCCGCTGCATTTGTTGCAGCAAGCCGGGGCTATTCGCAGTGCGTTCGAGTTTCATTGGCAACGCTTCTTGTACGACCAGTTCCCCAAAGGCATTGGCTTCCCGGCGCTGGACGCGCCCAACATAGACACGGCCAAACTGCCACTGTCTGGCGCGCAAGCCTTCTCGATTGACGACTCCAACACCACTGAAATTGACGATGCCCTGTCTGTGCAAGGCCTGGGCAGCGGCACCGTTACGCTGGGCATTCATATTGCAGCGCCGGGCTTGGCCATTCAGCCCAACGACGCCATAGACACCGTTGCGCGCAACCGCATGTCCACCATGTACATGCCCGGTTTCAAGGTCACCATGCTGCCAGACCAGGTGGTGCAGCACTACACCTTGGCCGCAGGGCGAGACTGTCCGGCGTTGTCGCTGTACATCACCATTGACGAACATACCCTGGCCTTGGGTGAGACCCAAACCGTGTTGGAGCGCGTGCACATTGCCGACAACCTGCGCCACGACCAGCTGGGCGACGTGTTTGGCAGCGCGTTTTTTGACGCAGAAGAAGCGCCCTCAGATATGCCCAAGTGGGGCACAGAGCTGCGCTGGCTTAACCGCCTGGCCAAGCAGCTCAAAGCTGGGCGCGAGCTGGTACGCGGCAAGCCAGAGACCTTTAACCGCCCTGACTACAACTTTGCACTGGCAAAAGCGGACGACTCTTACGCGCTACCAACAGGCGATGAATTGGTCACCATCACCACGCGAGCGCGTGGCTCCAACCTGGATTTGGTGGTGGCAGAGGCCATGATTTTGGCCAACAGCACCTGGGGCCAATGGCTTGGCGCCTTGGGCGTGCCGGGCATTTACCGCAGCCAAGCCAGCATGGCACCGGGCGTAAAAGTGCGCATGGGCACCAAGATGGCACCACACGCCGGCATTGGCCTGCCGGCCTACGCCTGGAGCACTTCACCCCTGCGCCGTTACACCGACCTGGTCAACCAATGGCAACTTATTGCTTGCGCACAGCACGGCGCAACCGCTGCACTGGTGGCCCCCTTCAAGCCCAAAGCCGCAGAGTTGTTTGCCATCATCAGCAACTTTGAAGCCACTTACAGCGCCTACAACCAGTTTCAAAACGCCATGGAGCGTTACTGGACGCTGCGCCACCTTGAGCAACAAGGCATTACAGAACTAACAGCCCAGCTGTTTAAAGAAGGCTTGGTACGCGCTGACCACCTGCCGCTGGTAGTGCCCGTCATGGGCGCGCAAAACCTGCCGCGCGGCGCGCACGTGCGCGTCAAACTGGGCCAGGCCGACACCATGGCACTGGACATTGGCGGCACTGTTATTGAACATTTGGACGCTGATGCCGTGACCGACGACACACACTACAGCGACGATGACGACCAGGGCGAACCAGACGACAACGGCAGCCTCAAGCTGGCCTTGGACTTGGACGATGAGGCAGGCACTGCAGCTGAGGCGGCAGCCAAACCAGATGGCAACGGCTGAAGCTTTGCGTGCAGGTGACGCAGCGACGACGTCATCGCGTAGCCTGTACGTGGCCTTGCTGGTGTCTGTAGCTGCACACGCCAGCTTGCTGCTGGTGCAACGCGGCGCGCCCACTATTGAACGCGCGCCATTGGCCCACACCAACACACTGGACGTGGTGCTGGTCAACGCCCACAGCCAGGAGGCCCCCACGGCTGCGCAGGCCATTGCGCAAGTCAACCTGGACGGCGGCGGCCAAGCCCATGCGGGCGCCATTGCCTCGTCTGACCAAGCCCCCGCGCCCAACCCACGCCAGGGCACAGACAGTGTGGCCCAAGCGCAGCACAGCAGCGCCAAAGCGCAAGAGCTACAAGTGCTAACGGCCCTGAAAAACACAGTAGCCAACCAAGCTGTGCTGGCCTTGCCACCTTCATCGGACAGCGGCGAGCAAGCGGTCGACACAGACGCCCTGGCTCAGGCGCGCGACAAACGCTTACAGCTGCTGGAGCACATTGGCCGCATTGAGCAAGCCATACGCTTGGACAACGCAAGCCCCAAGCGCCAATTCATCAGCCCAGCAACACGCGCGGCCGTATACGCCATGTACTACGACCAGATGCGCCTGGTCATTGAAGCGCGTGGCACGCGCTACTTTCCCACACACAACGGCCAGCGCTTGTATGGCCAACTGGTCATGGCTATAACGGTAGACGCACAGGGCCGCGTGCAGTCCACACGCATACTGCAAGCCAGCGCCAGCGCCGCGCTCAACCAGCGCGCACAAGCCTTGGTGGCTGGCATGCGGTTTGCCGCGTTTGATGCAGACTTGGCGCGGAAAGCCTCAGAGCTGGTGGTCGTGACACAATTTGACTTTTTGCGCGACGCCACACTGACCACGCAACTGCTCTCGCCGGCCCGCCACACACCCCCCTCACCCACCGAATAAGCATGACCGCTGCGGCTGACTTCTACACCGTTATTGGCAACCCCATTGCACACAGCCGGTCCCCTTGGCTGCACCAGCAGTTTGCCGAGCAAACCCACCAAAGCCTGCGCTATGAGCGCAGCTTGTTGCCTACAGACGGCTTTAACAGCGGCCTGGCCCAGTTGCGCAGCCGCGGCTTGCTGGGCTGCAATGTCACCATGCCATTCAAGGCCGATGCTTTTGCACTGGCCCAATGGCACAGCCCTGCGGCCTTGCTGGCGCAAGCTTGCAACACCTTGTGGTGGGACGCAGGCGCACTAAAGGCCCACAACACAGACGGCGTTGGCCTGGTACGCGACATCACCACCAACGCCAACTATCAGTTGGCGGGCAAGCGCTTGCTCATAGTGGGTGCAGGTGGTGCCAGCGCTGGCATCCTGGGCCCACTGATCGAGGCCGGTTGTGGCGGCATACACATTGCCAACCGCAGCCAGAGCAAGGCCTTGACCTTGGTGCAACGCCACCAAGCCCTGACCAACACGCACGCCTGCGCATTAAGCGCAGGCAGCCTGGACGCGCTGAATGCACAAAGCGACATGCCCGCGTTTGATGTCGTGATCAACGCCAGTGCTGCCAGCTTGGGCGGTCAGCGCATTGTGCTGCCACCTTGTTGCATGGGCGCGCACACGTTGGCCATAGACCTGGCCTACGGGCCAGCAAGCCGCGTGTTTTTAGATTGGGCGGCAAGCCGTGGTGCTGCCACCCGGGACGGCTTGGGCATGCTGGTAGAACAAGCCGCCGCCTCTTTTGCCATATGGCGCGGCGTGCAGCCCGACACCGCCCATGTGTTGCAGCGCTTGCGCGTCATTGTTGACACGCCCAGCGTCTAAACAATACAAAGCCATGGCCAAGCGCACCCGGAAAGCCCATACAACTCAACGCTCTGCGCTGTGGTCCTGGCTGGGCTGGCTGCTGTTTGCTGGCATGGCGTTGCAAGGCCTGGCCCTTGGGCGTATTGCGCTGATGGCTGTCGTTAACCCGCAGTCCACCACTTTGCAGCGCAGCGAAGCCTGGCGACTGATGGAGCAGCCCAACAACATGCGGTGGCAGCAAGTGTGGGTAGACGACCAAGCCATCAGCAACCATTTGCGCAAGGCCGTGGTCGCGTCAGAAGATGGAGAATTTTTTGAGCACAACGGCGTGGACTGGAGTGCCATAAAAGGCGCCTGGCAACGCAACAGCCGCGCCGAGCAACGCGCCAACAAAGACGCCAACAAGGGTAGCAACAAGGGTAGCAACAAAAAGGCGCCTGCCGTAGTGGGCGGCTCTACCATTACCCAACAACTCGCCAAAAACCTGCTGCTTTCCAAAGAGCGTACGTTTTTGCGAAAAGGCCAAGAGCTGCTGCTGACCTTTGGCTTGGAAGCCTTTTTAAGCAAACAACGCATACTCACCATTTACCTCAACAGCGTTGAATGGGGGGACGGCATATTTGGCGCAGAGGCAGCGGCCAGACATTACTTCAACAAGTCCGCCGCCACACTCAGTACGCGTGAAGCAGCCAAGCTGGCAGTGATGCTGCCCAATCCCAAGTTTTTCGAAGACAGGCCCAACTCGGGCTATTTGCGCGGGCGCACCAACACCATACAAGCGCGCATGGCGCACATACAACTGCCCAAGGAAGCACCATGACCCGCATCTTAGGCATTGACCCAGGCTTGCAATGCACAGGCTTTGGCGTGATAGACGCCCAGGGCCAGCACCTGGACTACGTGGCAAGCGGCACCATCAAAACCGGCGCGGCCAGCCAGCTGCTGCCAGTGCGCCTGAAAATGTTGTACCAAGGCATACGCGAAGTGGCCGCCACCTACCAACCAGACGTAGCGTCGTTAGAGATCGTGTTTGTCAACGTCAACCCCCAGGCCAGTCTGATGCTGGGCCAGGCCAGGGGCGCTTGCCTGACCTCGCTGGTGTCCGCCGATTTGGAGGTGGCCGAATACACCGCCTTGCAAATGAAAAAGGCCGTGGTCGGCCACGGCAAAGCCGCCAAACACCAGGTACAAGACATGGTGATGCGCCTACTCAAACTGCCACGCCTGCCCGGCCCAGACGCGGCCGACGCCTTGGGCTTGGCCATCATGCACGCCCAAGTGGCAAAAACCACGCAGGCCATCAACAAGGTCAGCGCCACCAACGCACGCAAGAGTGCGGCGTTCAAGGATGGGCGGCACTATTAAGCCAAGCGTGGCAAGCCGGCTGCACCGCTGCGCCTACGCATAGCCAGCATGGTTTGCCGCATTGCGTTGTGAGGCGCTGCTGCGTTTACTGTGCAGCATGCCCACGTTCATCTCTCCTGTGAGGCTGGACGCGTAAAAGCGCTCAATCATTTGCACCGATGTTCGCGCGTTGCGCGCCAGTGTGAGGGTGTCAATGCCTTGACCATACAACAGGCGGTACATGATGGCGGCGTGGCGCAGACTGTACAACGTGCGCTTGCGGCCCAGGTGGTCTATTGCCGACATGCCCGCTTCGCGCAACACCCACTTAAACCAAAACCCCAATATAGATAACGCATGCTGCCTGTCGCGCAGCTCTGGCAAAAACACATAATCGTCGGGTGCACCGCGGCCATTGGCCTGGGCGTGCGCCAGCGCTTGCTCAAACACACGCACAGCGGGGCGCATGGTCACAATAGGCCTGTCGTGGCGCTTGCTCTCGGGCAGGTTCAGGCGCAAATAGGTGTGCTCACCACGCACAATTTCTACGTGCTTGTTGCGCAGCTGGCGTATGTCTGATGGGCGCACAAAGCTGTTGACCATAAACGCAATCACCCACGCCATGTCTGGTGACAACTGCAGGTATTTGGTGGGCACCCAAAAGCGCTCACGCGCGCCACCTTCCTCCTTCACCAAAGGCGCAGGGCGCCTGTCTTTAGCCAAGCGTCTGGCGGTTTTAATGAGGCAACGGTATTCGGCCACGCTAAACATGGCACGTGGCTTGTTTTTAATATGCACCTTCGGAAAGTCGGGCATCTCCAACAGCAAACCCCTGCGCACCGCCATTTTGAGCAACTTGCGCACCACCACCATGTACTGCGAAATGGTGGTGGGAGACAGACCCGCCGCGCCAAGCCTGTCCACCACTTCGTCCAGCGTGTTGGCGTCCACCTCGTCTGGCCTCACTTTTTTAAGCACCGGCAATATGTTCAGATCAAGACGCTGACGCATGATGGCCACAGAGGCGTTGACCAACTCACCACGCGCCACCCGACGACGCTCAGCCGCGATCAGGTCATCGGCCAAGGCCTCAAAGTCTGCTTGCAGGTGAAACTGATCCAGTCCAGCCCTGCCCTTACCCCCGCCACCTCGCTGCTGTGCAAGCTGCTCACCGTGGCCGCGTTTTGGGGTACGGGTTTTAGCTGGTCTTTGTGCTTGTTCTTGTGCTTGTTTTTTTTCAGTGACATCCAGCGTCAGCACAGATGACGCACTCATAGTCGAGCTGGGCAGGGCGCTACCCGGCACACCCACCAAGCCACTCAACACCATGGCCTGCATAGCCTGAGGCGTCAACACATAAAACGCAGGCCGATTGTCTACCACCACCGCCACAGGCCCATCGCCAGACTGCGCCAGCACATGGCCAGGATTACTGGCAAGGTCTGCCATGGAGGTGATGAGGGTGGGGAGTATGGTGGTCATTTTTTTGGGGGTATACATTATTTCAACCAGGTACCACTTGCAACATGCCACTGCAGATGCTCTGGCTGCAGTGGCTGTTGCCGGTGTTGCTTCTGCTCAAGTAACAATGTCTGGCTCAGTAGCATTTGGCTACTCTGTATCTGACGATGCTTCAGGCTTCGGTACTGACGACGCATCCTTGAAGTTTGCTACTTCTGAAGACTTGGGCGGCGGCTTGAAGCTGTCTGCCTCTTTCGGTATCGATGGCATCATCGAAACCACAGACGGCACGACTTCACCAATGGCTAACGGCAACAACATCACCCTTGCTGGTGGTTTTGGTACCGTATCTATGAATACCGGTGTAGGTGGCGACGCAGTTGCGCTTGACCAAGTTATGTCTCTGGGTAACGGCACTGTTGGCTCTACCATTGGCTACACAGCACCAGCTTTCGGTCCAGTCACATTGAGCTTCACACGCAAGTCTGGCGATGCCGAATTGGGTAAAGGCGCTGGCGGTAGCAATGCTTCGATCAATATTTTCGCCGCTAAGTACGCTGCAGGTCCTGTGGCAGCTGGTATCAGCGCGTTGAGCTGGAACGACAGCACTTCCGCAGCTGATGCACGTACCGTTTTGACAGCTTCCTACGATCTGGGCGTTGCCAAAGTTGGTGTTTTCTACGGCAAGCAGTCTTACACCGCAGCTGGTACTGCTGACCTGAAGAACACAGCTATCCAAATCTCCGCACCAGTTGGTCCTTTTGCCGTGTCTTACGAGCGTGGTTCTGCTAAAGGCGGTCCAACAACCGGTACAGGCGCGATCGCTGCTGGTCAGACCAACAAAGGTAACAGCCTGACTGTTTCTTACGCTTTGAGCAAGCGTACAGCTTTGACAGCTAAGACTGAAAAGTGGGATACATCTGCAACTGCTACCAGCAAAGCTAGTTGTTGTTGTCTCACTCTTTCTAATTTAACGCTGGCATTAGCCAGTTGACGATTAGTTAGCAAAGCCCCTCGGTAGTGATACCGGGGGGCTTTTTGTTTGTGGGGTGTTGCGCGGTTATACATGCCGCAAGGCTAGCTGTTTCAGGTATTCAAGCGCTAGACGGCAAAAGTGTGATGAAAATTTGGCTTGTGGGTGTTTGGCTGCTAAAAAAGTAAACGCTGTGTCACTGGCGCTTATTGCAGTGCACGGTGGGGTTGGTTGTGACACGATTTGGTGCGGATGTTGGGAAAATCGCACAAAGTGGTTGAGTTGTATGTGAAATAAATATAAAGTACTCATTAATGGAATATTTCCTAATAATGAGTACTACATGAAGCAATTACATTTACGCCCGCGACAAGCAAAAGCCCCTAAGGCTTTTGGCCTTAGGGGCTTGCAATCTGGCTATCAGCTGGCTGATGTCGGCTTGACACCAGCCAGCGTCAAATTAGAAAGTGTGCATCAACTTGACACGTGTGGTCTTGGAGGCTGCATTGGTGCCAACTTTCACGCGCTGGTTTTGCACGTAAAAAGTGGTGCGCTTGCTCAAAGCGTAGCTCACGCCCAAGTCGGTACCCTTGTTGTCCAAACCAGTGGTGGTGTTCTTGTTGGTGCCGTAGTTCACGCCAAAAGTCCACGCGTCCATCGGCACAGCAACACCAACAAGGGTCTGCTTGTTGGTACCAGCACCCACGCTAGCCAGTCCATCGGTTGTTGCCTTAACCGTTTGGTAACCGTAACCAATGGTGGCCATGCCCAAGTCGTAAGAGGCGCTGACACGTGTGCGCTTCACCAAGGCTGCGCTGGTGCGGTCGAGCTTTGCGCTCAAAGCGCCAGCAGCGTACTCAGCACCGTAGGTGGTGCCAGGGTTGCTGCCTTCGCCAGTTTTGTTAGCGTCTGTGCGCTTCACGGTCAGCGTCAAACCGTTGCCAACTGGCAAGGCATAAGCAAGAACGTCCACGTTGGTTGCGCTGTCCAACACGGCTTTGTTTTGCGTTGCTGCAGTGACAGTACCGATCAATACAGGATTGTTGTCGTCCAAACCAATAACCGGTGCACCCGCGCCACCCAAGTCCAGTATGCCGTTAGCGGCTTCAACAGCGCCAATGGTCAAAGCACCAAAACCACCAGTGAGCGTCAAAGACGCGTCACGACCAGCAATGTCCGTACCACGACCGCGGCTTTGGATGTCCATTTTTGCAGCCATTTTCAAACCGCCGCCTAGGTCTTCAGTGGCAGCCAGTGTGAAGTTACCGTCGGTCACTTTCAAACCTTTGCTGGTGGTCACACCTGCAGGGTTAGAAGCTGTTTCCCAACCATAGGCAAGCTTGCCAGAGAGGGTTACTTGAGCAGAAGCAGCACCGGCGACAGCCACTGTAGCCAGAGCAATCAGAGTTTTTTTCATTGAGAGTTTCTCCAAAGTTGAAATAGGGGCTTGGGAATTGTTTCCCTCGCCAACCTCCAAGTAGGAAGTTGTGTGTATTCCACCAGATCATGAGACTGCTGGCAAAGGTTTTTAACAAAAAGCTTTGTTTTCGTTGTTTGAATGCCACAGGGTTTAAAAGCCAAATATCTGATTAATTGTCTAACCCATTGATTATTATTTGTTTTTATCCCAACACAAGGCCTCACCAAGGGCTTTAAGGGTAAACCCGATTTTGGCGAATTTGCCAGCTTTGGCGTTGCTGCCGCCGCAGCGTTTGGCCTGTTTTGCGGGGTATGTCGCCTTGATGGCGTCTTGGCACCACCGGGGCAACAGCTGGCACCTGGACAGCCAAAACCTGGAAGATAGGCGTTTTGTCACTGAGACACGCGGCGCAATGGTCAGATTGCTTTGTGCGTGTTTTTGGTGCGGGCGCTAAACGCCTGCTGTCTTTCAGCTAACCTAGCGCCTAAAGAGGTTGATTTTTATGACACACACCACCGACGCTTTTATCAAGGCCCTTGACAGCGGCTTGCGCACCTTGTTTGCCGCACCCCACGCCACACGCGCCGTGCGCGGCATGCCGCAAGATGTCACCCTCACCCCAACGCAGCAGCAACACAGCGCCGCCTTGATGCGGGTAAACCACGTGGGCGAGGTCTGCGCTCAGGGTTTGTATGCGTCTCAGGCGCTGGGCGCGCGCGTGTTTCATGGCGATGAGGCCTTGGCCAGGCACCTGGAGGCAGCCAGCGCTGAAGAAACCGACCACTTGGCCTGGACCTCGCAACGCTTGGCCGAGCTGCAAGCCCGCCCGTCCTTACTCAACCCACTGTGGTACGCGGGATCCTTTGCACTGGGCCTGGCTGCTGCGCGTCTTGGCAAGGGCGTGAGCTTGGGCTTTGTGGTGGAGACTGAACGGCAGGTAGAGGCGCACCTGGCCGAGCACATGCAGGCTTTAGACGCTGCGGACGTACGCTCACAGGCCATAGTGACGCACATGAAGGCGGATGAGGCCCAGCATGCTGCGCAGGCTCAGGCTGGTGCCACCGCTTTGCCCCAAGCGGTGCAACACGCCATGCGTGCGGCGGCCAAGGTGATGACAACGGTGGCACACCACATCTGAAAGGGCGCGGGCCAGGCTTTTGTTGACCGCTCACACGCTGAGCGGCGACGCACTTAGGGCTTGGCTTAGCTTAGCAACTGCGTGGCAAACAGAATGGCAAAGAACGCCAGCCCCGCAAACACCGTCCACTTCAGCACCATAAGGCCAAACCGTTTGTAGCCGGCGTTTGCTGTCAGGGCATACATCACAAAAGACAGCACACAGGTGCCCAGCAGGGCAAACATGATTAGGCGGGCAATGATCATGGCTGGTCGCTAAGCCTTTTGGTCACCAAGCCGGTGCAGTTTGCGCAAAGCCTGCGGGCGCGGCGCGCTCGTCAGCAAAGCTGGTTATTTCATACGCATCTGGCTGGGCCATCAGGGCGCGCAGCAGTTGGTTGTTCATGGCGTGGCCTGACCGGTAGGCGGTGTAGGCAGCCAGCAAAGGCTTGCCCACCACAAACAGGTCGCCCATGGCGTCTAGTATCTTGTGCTTCACAAACTCGTCGTTGTAGCGCAAGCCGTCGGCGTTGAGCACTTTGACGTCGTCCATCACGATGGCGTTGTCCAGGCCGCCGCCAAGCGCCAAACCATTAGCGCGCATCATTTCCACGTCGCGGGTAAAGCCAAAGGTGCGCGCACGGGCTATTTCTCGGGCGTATTGGCCGCTGCCCAGGTCAAACTCAACGCACTGGCCAGTGGCGTCTACGGCGGGGTGGGCAAACTCAATTTCAAACTTGAGTTTGTAGCCGTGGTAAGGCTCCAGCCTGGCCCATTTGACGTTTTTGCCGTCGCCTTCGCGGACTTCAACGGGCTTTGTGACGCGTATGAACTGTTTGGGCGCGTTTTGCACCACCACACCGGCGCTTTGCAGCAGGTACACAAACGAGGCGGCCGAGCCGTCCAATATGGGTACTTCTTCAGCAGTGATGTCTACATACACATTGTCAAGACCCAAGCCCGCCAGGGCAGACATCAGGTGCTCGATGGTGTGTACCTTGGCACCGTTGTTCTCAATGGTTGAGGCCAGTCGCGTGTCGGTTACGGCCAAAGCGTTCACCGGTATGTCCACCGGGGTGGGCAAGTCCACTCTTCTAAACACAATGCCGGTATTGGGCTGCGCCGGACGCAGGGTTAGCTCTACGCGCTCACCGCTGTGCAGACCAACGCCAGTGGCTTTGGTCAGTGTTTTGAGTGTGCGTTGAGCGAGCATAGGCAGCTATTGTATGAATGGGTGCAGGCAAAGCGCAGCTGCGCTTGCCATACACCTACTGGCAGACCAGCTTTGCTTAGTCGGCTTGCTTGCGCAGGAAGGCTGGGATTTCAAAGTCTTCCATGCCGCCAGATGACAAGGCGTTTACGCGCTCGCTGGCTTGCGTGCGGTTGTTGCGCCAAACGCTTGGCACGTTGCTTTGGGCACCGGCCAGCTTGTCGGCATAACCGCCGTTGGCGTTCACGTCCGTCACGGGCATGTTGTCGGTACCCGTGCGCAACACGGTCAGTGGTGTGCTTTGGCGCTTGGCACCGCTGCGGGCCAAGCCTGTTGCCACCACTGTGACGCGGATTTCATCACCCAGCTGGTCGTCGTAAGCCGTACCGTAAATCACGTGCGCATCGGGTGATGCGTAGGCGCGAATGGTTTCCATGGCCAGGCTGGATTCTTTCAACTTCAAAGAGCCCTTGGCCGCGCTGATCAGCACCAATACGCCACGTGCGCCGGACAAGTCTATGCCTTCCAGCAACGGGCAGGCAACCGCTTGCTCGGCGGCCAAACGGGCGCGGTCTGGGCCGCTGGCAACGGCCGTGCCCATCATGGCTTTGCCGGGCTCGCCCATGACTGTGCGCACGTCTTCAAAGTCAACGTTCACGTGGCCAGGCACGTTGATGATTTCAGCAATACCGCCTACTGCGTTTTTCAACACATCGTTGGCGTGGCCAAAGGCTTCTTCCTGCGTGATGTCGTCACCGTACACCTCTAGCAGCTTGTCGTTGAGCACCACTATGAGTGAGTCCACGTTGGCTTCCAATTCGGTCAGGCCGCTGTCGGCGTTGTTCATGCGCTTTTGACCTTCAAAGTCAAACGGCTTGGTGACCACGCCCACGGTCAGCACGCCCATTTCCTTGGCCACGCGCGCAATCACGGGGGCTGCGCCGGTGCCGGTGCCGCCGCCCATGCCAGCGGTAATAAACAACATGTGTGCGTCGCCAATGGCTTCGCGAATTTCTTCAATGGCCAACTCGGCAGCTTCGCAGCCTTTTTCTGGCTTGCTGCCAGCGCCCAAGCCGGTGCCGCCCAATTGGATGAGCTTGTGCGCTGCGCTTTGCGTGAGTGCTTGCGCGTCGGTGTTGGCGCACACAAACTCGACGCCGTTAACGCCAGTGGCAATCATGTGACCCACAGCGTTGCCGCCGCCGCCGCCCACACCAATTACCTTGATGCGCGTGCCTTGGTTGAATTCTTCGGTTTCAATCATTTCGATGGACATATAGTTCTCCTAGAGGGTCAATTCAAATTTCAAAAATGGGGGCCACACAGGGGTGTGGCTTTCTGGTCGGTCGGTGTCTGTGGCGTTTGTGTCTGCCACGTGTGCCGGGGTCTAGGCCCACATAGCTGCGCGGTGGCCCAGTGTGGTGTTTGTGTTGTATGTGCAGCATTGTTAAAACACCCCCATAAACCAGTCTTTGAGCCTGCCCAGTGCAGACTGCATGGATGTGGCTTTGCGCGCCACGGTGTGGCCACGCAGGCGCGCTTGCCTGGCCTCTTCCACCAAACCCATAACGGTGGCCGCGCGTGGGTGGGCCACCATGTCTGACATGGCACTGGCGTGCGTGGGAATGCCTCGACGCACTGGCTTTAAGAAAATGTCTTCGCCCAGCTCGACCATGCCTGGCATTACGGCTGAGCCACCGGCCAGCACAATGCCTGACGACAAGACTTCTTCAAAGCCAGAGTCGCGAATGACTTGCTGCACCAGCGAGAAAATTTCTTCCACGCGCGGCTCAATGACGCCGGCCAAGGCTTGGCGGCTAAGCATGCGGGGCGCGCGGTCGCCAAGGCCTGGTACTTCTACTTGTGCGTCTGGGTCGGCCAGCAGTTGCTTGGCGCAGCCGCTGAGTACCTTGATTTCTTCGGCGTCTTTGGTGGGCGTGCGCAGCGCCATGGCGATGTCGTTGGTGATGAGGTCGCCTGCTATGGGTATCACCGCCGTGTGGCGAATGGCGCCGCCAGAGAAAATGGCCACGTCTGTGGTGCCCGCGCCAATGTCTACCAAGGCCACGCCCAACTCTTGCTCGTCTTCGGTGAGCACGGCTTGGCTGGATGCCAGCGGGTTGAGCATGAGCTGGTCAACTTCCAGGCCGCAGCGACGCACACACTTGATGATGTTTTCTGCAGCGCTTTGTGCGCCGGTAACGATGTGTACTTTGGCCTCCAAGCGTATGCCGCTCATGCCAATGGGCTCTTTGACGTCCTGGCCGTCAATCACAAACTCTTGCGGCTCTACCAGCAACAATCGCTGATCAGTAGAGATGTTGATGGCGCGCGCAGTCTCTATCACGCGGGCCACGTCGGCGGCACTGACCTCTTTGTCTTTGACCGCCACCATGCCGCTGGAGTTGATGCCACGTATGTGGCTGCCGGTGATGCCGGTGAACACGCGGGTGATTTGGCAGTCGGCCATAAACTCGGCTTCTTTGAGTGCGGCCTGAATGCTTTGTACGGTGGCGTCTATGTTGACCACGACGCCACGCTTCAAGCCACTACTCTCGGACACGCCAAAGCCGGCCAGCTTGAGCTGCCCGCTGGTTTGCACCTCGGCGACCACCACCATGATTTTGGAGGTGCCTATATCCAAGCCGACTATGAGGTCTTTGTATTCCTTGGCCATGATGTTCTCTTTTGCAAAAATTCCGTTGTGTTGTTATTGCTTGCCAGTTGTGACACCGCGCAGGCGCAGCGCATAACCGTTGGGGTAGCGCAGGTCTGCAGCTTCCAGGTCACCCTGGTAGCGCCGCGTCAACTCTGAAACCGTGCTGACAAAGGGCTGCACGCGTTGGGTGATGTCTGCCGGTGTGCCACGACCCAAGTCCAAGTGCACATTGCCCGACAACACGGCGTGCCAGCCGCCTTGCTCGCTCATGCGCAGGCTTTGCACGGTTTTGCCAAGCGGCACCACAGCTTGGTTGATGGACAAATAGGCTTGGTAGATATCGCGCGCCTGCTCTGGTGCGCCGTCTAGTACTGGCCACTGACTGGCGTCGCTGACGGCATCGTCGGCACTGGCCTCAAACAACTCACCGTAGTTGTTCACCAGGCGCTGCGCGCCTACTTCACCCCACCAGGCACGCGCCTGGTGTTCTTCAATGGTGATGCGCAAATGGCTTGGGAAGGCGCGCTGCACCACGGCTTTGCGCACCCAGGGCATGTCTTCCACCAAGACTTGCATACGCCCTACATCCACACTTAAAAAGCTTCCCGCCATGCGACCGTTCAGTTGCGCGCGCAGTGCTGGTGCGCTTTGGTGCACCACATCGCCCACCAACACCAGCGAGCGAACAGGCCATGCCGGGTGGCGGTATGCCCACTGCCCCAGTACGAACAAGCTCAGGCACACCAACACCAGCAGCAGCAGCCGGCTTAGTGCGTCCATTACGCGAACGTCTACTGGGGTTGAGGGCATGTTCAAGGTCACTGCACGCCTCCGGTGGCTGCAGCTGGCAAGGCGTTGTCTAACGCAGCCATGCCCAATATGTACAAACACAGCTCGGCGTAGGGCAGATTCGCCACGCCAGCCGACATGGGCACCAACGAGTGACCAGTCATGCCCGGTGATGTATTGATCTCCAGCAGGTAAGGCTTGCGCGTGGCGGCGTCAATCATCACGTCTACCCTGCCCCAGGCGCGCACGCCCAATGTGCAGTAAGCACTCAGAATCAGCTCTTTTATGGCTGCCTCTTCGCCAGCGGGCAAGTGACAAGGCACTATGTATTGCGTGTCGTTGGTGAAGTATTTGTTGTTGTAGTCGTAGTTGCCGTCTGGCGCTTTGATATGAATCACCGGCAACGCCACCGCTTGTGAGCCCGTGCCCACCACGGGACAAGTCACTTCGTCGCCACTGATGAACTGTTCACACAAAACCTCGGGGTCATGTTGCGCGGCCAAGTTGTAGGCCAACTCGCATTGATCGGCATGCTCGACTTTGGTCAGGCCAATGGTGGATCCTTCGCGCGCTGGCTTGACAATCATGGGCGAGCCAAGCGTTGCAAAAGCTTGCTGCGTGGCGTGCACACTGTCTACCAGCGCCCAGGCCGGCGTGGGCAAACCTTCCGAGCGCCAGATGCGCTTGGTCATGACTTTGTCCATGGCCACGCTGGATGCCATCACGCCCGCGCCGGTGTAGGGAATGCCCATTAGCTCCAAGGCACCTTGTACCGTACCGTCTTCGCCAAAGCGGCCATGCAGCGCAATAAAGCAGCGCTCAAAGCCTTGCGCCTTGAGCTGCTGCAAGTCTTGATGTGCGGGGTCAAAGGCATGCGCGTTAACGCCCAGGCTTTGCAGCGCACTGAGCACGCCCTGGCCAGACATCAATGAGACTTCGCGTTCGGCGGAATGTCCGCCCATCAGCACGGCGACTTTGCCCATGGCTTTTGCATCAGGCAGCGGCCAGCGCTGTTGGTTGTGTGTGCTGGTGCTCATGCGCTCACCTGCTGCGCCACTGGTTGCGATTTGGCCAACTCCAGCACTTGGGCTGGTACGGCGGCCACGCTGCCTGCGCCCATGCACAGCAACACGTCACCATCCTGCGCGCTGGCCAACGCTGTTTGGGCCAGGTCAGTGACAGACTCTACAAATTGTGGCTCCAGCACACCGCCCACGCGTATGGCTCTGGCCAGGGCGCGCGCGTCTGCAGCCACTATCGGTGTTTCACCTGCGGCGTAGACCTCTGTGAGCAGTACCGCATCGGCCTGTGCAATGACTTTGACAAAGTCTTCAAAGCAGTCGCGTGTGCGGCTGTAGCGGTGCGGCTGAAATGCCAACACCAACCTACGCCCAGGATAGGCGCCACGTGCAGCAGCCAGAGTGGCCGCCATCTCTACGGGGTGATGGCCGTAGTCGTCTACCACTGTCATAAGCCCGCCTTGCGGCAGTGTCACGTCACCGTACAACTGGAAGCGTCTGCCCACGCCGGTAAATGCAGCCAAGGCCGCCTGCACGTCGGCATCTGCCAAGCCAATTTCGTAGGCCACGCCAATGGCGGCCAGTGCATTCAATACATTGTGCTGGCCGGGCAGGTTCAACACCACCGGCATGTCTGGCAACGCCTCAGGCATGCGGCGCTTAACGGTAAAGTGCATTTGCCCGCCCACCGCCCTGATGTCGGTGGCTTGCAGTTGCGCATCGTCGCTTAGTCCGTATGTCACCACGGGACGCGCGATATCGGCCAAGATGTCGCGCACCGCTGGGCTGTCTACACACACCACGGCGGCGCCGTAAAACGGCATGCGGTGCAAAAACTCCACGAATGCCTTTTTCAGGTTGCCAAAGTCATGGCCATAGGTGTCCATGTGGTCTGCGTCAATATTGGTGACCACAGACAAAATGGGCAGTAGATTGAGGAATGAGGCGTCAGACTCGTCAGCCTCTACCACTATGTATTCGCCAGTACCCAGCTTGGCGTTGGTGCCCGCGCTGTTCAAGCGCCCGCCAATTACAAAGGTGGGGTCTGCACCGGCTTGCGCCAATACGCTGGCCACCAGGCTGGTGGTGGTGGTTTTGCCGTGTGTCCCTGCGATGGCCACGCCTTTTTTCATGCGCATGAGCTCAGCCAACATCACCGCACGCGGTACCACGGGTATCAGCAGCGTGCGCGCAGCAACAACCTCCGGGTTGTCGGCTTTAACGGCGGTAGACGTCACCACTGCATGCGCACCCACGATGTGCTGCGCGTCGTGGCCCACATGTACCGTGGCACCCATGGCACGCAAGTGCTGCACAGAAGCGCCTTCACTCAAGTCGCTGCCAGACACGGTGTAGCCCAGGTTCATGAGCACTTCAGCAATGCCGCTCATGCCAGAGCCGCCAATGCCTACAAAGTGAATGTGTTTAATCACGTGCTTCATCACACGCCTTCCTCTCGCAATAGCTGCACGGCTTGCACAATGGCTTGCACGGCTTCTGTCTGGGCAACCGCACTGGCGTTCTGGCCGCACTGCGTCAGTTGCTCTCTGGTCAAACCCGCCAGCCAGTTCGCCAGCCAATGAGGACTTAGCTCTGTTTGCTGCACCAGCCAAGCCGCTTGTGCCTGCACCAGGAACTGCGCGTTGGCGGTTTGGTGGTCGTCCACCGCGTGCGGAAAAGGTACCAACAGGGCAGGCGCACCCACTGCTGTCAGCTCTGTGACGGTGCTGGCGCCAGCGCGGCATATCACCACATCGGCACTGGCCATCAGCGTGGCCACGTCGTCAATAAAGGCGCGCAAGTCACCGTCAACGCCAGCGGCAAAGTAGGTGTCGCGCAGCGCGTCAATGTGATTGGCCCCACTTTGGTGAACCACTTGTGGGCGTTGCTGCTGCGGCATCAATGCCAGCGCTGCGGGCACTGCATCATTTAACGCCTTGGCGCCCAGGCTGCCGCCCAATACCAAGACCTTTAGTGGGCCGGTGCGCTGCGCGTAGCGCTGCTGCGCGGGTTGCTGCATCAAAAACTCACTGCGCATGGGGTTGCCCACCCACTCGCCCTTGGGCAAAACGTTGGGGAAGGCGGTGAATACGCGCCTGGCTATGTGAGACAGGTAGCGGTTGGCCATGCCTGCGATGGCGTTTTGCTCGTGCAACACAATGGGCACGCCGCACATGCGCGCCGCAGCCGCACCGGGCACTGTGATAAAGCCACCAAGCCCTATCACCACATCAGGCTGCAGGCTTTGCATGATGCGTCTGGCCTGCGCTATGGCTTTCACCAACTTGAACGGCGCGGCGAGCAGGGTCTTGATGCCTTTGCCACGCACACCCGCAAACGCCACCAGTTCCAGCGGTATGTTGTACGTGGGCACCACGCGGGCCTCCATGCTGGCGGGTGCGCCCAGCCAATGCACGCGCCAGCCTTTGGCAATGAGGTCTTTGGCTACGGCCAAGCCTGGGAAGATGTGTCCACCAGTGCCGCCAGCCATGATCAAGGCGCAGGGCTTTTGCAGGCTTGTCAGTGTGGCGTTCATGCGCGGCCTCCTCGCATGAGTTGGCGGTTTTCGTGGTCAATGCGCAGCACCACCGCCAATGCAATCAGGTTTAGCAAAATGGCCGAGCCTCCGTAGCTCATGAGCGGCAGGGTCAAGCCCTTGGTGGGCAAAGCGCCCAAGTTCACACCAATGTTGATGAAGGCTTGAAAGCCAATCCACATGCCCACACCTTGCGCCACCAGGCCGCTGAACACCTGATCCAGGGCAATGGCTTGACGCCCAATTTGCACAATGCGCCGCGTCATCCACATGAACACCACAATGACAATCAGCACGCCCAGCAGGCCAAACTCTTCGCCCAGTACCGCCATTAAAAAGTCGGTGTGCGCCTCGGGTAGCCAGCTGAGCTTTTCAACGCTGCCGCCCAGGCCCACGCCAAACAACTCGCCACGGCCAAATGCAATCAATGAGTGCGACAACTGGTAGCCTTTGTCCCAGGCGTGCTCTTCGCTCCACGGGTCAAGATAGGCAAAAATGCGGGCACGACGCCAGTCGCTAAGCCACACCATGGCGGCGAATGCGCCCACAATCAAGGTGCTGAACAAAAAGAACACCTTGGCGTTGACGCCGCCTAAAAACAGGATGCCCATGGCGATCACCACGATCACCAAGAATGCACCCATGTCTGGCTCGGCCAACAACAACACGCCGGTCAGTGCCATGGCCACGCCCATGGGTGTCACCGCGCGCATGAACTTCTCTTTAATGGCCATCTTGCGCACCATGTAGCTGGCCGCGTACAGCACCACTGCAAATTTGGCCAACTCAGACGGCTGGAAGTTGAAAAAGCCCAGTGAAATCCAGCGTTGTGCGCCATTCACGCCCTTGCCAATAAACGGTATCAAGACCAGCACCAGCAATACCAGTGCAAACACAAACAAGTGGTTGGCGTATTGCTCCCACTTGGCCATGGGCACCTGGAAAGCCAGCACGGCCGCAACCACACCAATACAAATAGCGATGCTGTGGCGCAATACAAAATGTGTGGCTGAGTAATTGGCAAAGCGTGGGCCGTCAGGCAAGGCTACTGTGGCCGAGTACACCATGACCAGGCCCCACATCACCATGGACAACACCACCCACAGCAGCGCTTTGTCAAAGCCATGCTCTCGCACTTCCAGTGGGCGGCTGCGCACAAAGTCGCGGCTGTTCACGCGCACCGGTATGTACTCTGGCTTAGGCGTTTGCTCTGTGCTGCCAAACAAGCCCCACCATGCGGCGCAATGCGCTCGCCAGTTTGCTGCCAACGGCTGGCCTGTTTCTGGGGTTGGCGCGTGCCTGACTCATGACAGCTCCACGCCTGCATCGGCGGCCAGGTCAGACACCGCTTGCGTAAAAACGCGTGCGCGGTGGGCGTAGTTGTCAAACATGTCAAAGCTGGCGCAAGCGGGCGACAGCAACACCGCATCGCCGGTTTGCGCCTGCGCTTGGCTGATGGTCACAGCATGCGCCATGTCTGTAGCGTCTAGCAATGGCACACCTGTGCTGGCCAATGCCTGGCGAATAGCTGGCGCGTCGCGACCTATCAACACCACGGCACGCGCATATTGAGCCACGGCGGCGTTCAATGGCGTGAAGTCCTGGCCTTTGCCGTCACCACCCAAAATCACCACCAAACGGCGCTCGTTACCCAAGCCTTTGATGGCGGCCAGGGTTGCACCAACATTGGTGCCTTTGCTGTCGTCAAAATACTCCACATCGTTCACCACAGCCACAGACTGCATGCGGTGCGCCTCGCCTGTGTACTCACGCAAGCCGTGCAGCATGGCGGCCAAGTCAGCGCCTGTGCTGGTGGCCAGGGCCAAGGCCAGCAAGGCGTTGGTCGCGTTGTGCTGCCCCCTGATGCGCAGCGCGTCCGCTGGCATCAAGCGCTGCATGTACACCTCAACTGGCGCGGCTACCTGGCCGCGTTTGGGCTTTTGTATGGTGTCATCGAGTGGCTGCGCGCGTACCAGCCAGGTCAGGCCATTGGTAGTGTCCAGACCCCAGTCGCCTACGCGCGTGGGTGTGTCGGTGCCAAAGCTGGCCCACTTGGCATGGGGCGCAACGGCCTCACCACGCTTGGGCACTGCGGGCGGCTCTGGCTGAAACTGCATGACTTGCGGATCGTCACGGTTTAACAGGCGCAGACCCAGGTTGCCAAACACATGACCTTTGGCAGCTACATAGCTGGCCATGTCACCGTGCCAGTCCAGGTGGTCTTGGCTGATGTTGACTATGGTTGCACTGTCGGGCTGCAAACTGGTGCAATGGTCTAACTGAAAACTGGACAGCTCCAATACCCACACCTGCGGCCAGCGACCTTCGTCCAGGCATGCGCTCAAGGCGTCCAGCAAGGATGGCGCAATATTGCCAGCCGCGATAGCGTCTACGCCGGCGCGCTGCAACAACTGTGCGGTCAAGGCGCATACCGTCGTTTTGCCATTGGTACCTGTTACGGCCAACACTTTGGGCTTGCGGCTGATGGGCGCGGCAGGCTCAATGGGGCACTCGTGGGCCTCAACGCCGTCGCCTTCTACATCGCCTTCTGCATCGCCTTCAACTTCGTCATTCTTTATGTCGTCGTCTGGCCCTTCTTGGTCGTCATCCATTGCTGAAACGTCAGCGACCGCTTCCGTCACCGCTTCATCTACGGTTTCATTCAAGGCTTGGGCCTGCGCCAACATGGCTTGGTCGTCATCGGCGGGCGCTGACTCAACCGCCGGCAGGTCTGGCGGGGGCTCATGGTCTATGAGGCCTTGCACAAACAAGTCCACCTCGTTGCCATAGATCACGCCGTTGGCATCGCACCAGCTACGCACCTCATGCAGCTGTGCGGGTGACAAGCCTGGGCTGCGGTAAACGGCGCCCCAGTTGCTAGATGCCATTAGCGTGCTGTCAAATGCGCACTGCACAAAGCTCAACTGCGGCCAGGCTGTTTGTAGCTGCTGCAAGCGCGCTGTGTCCTGACGTGTGTCAGCCACCGTAACCTGTGCGCCCATGCGCACGCACCAACGCGCCATGGCCAGGCCAGACACGCCTGCGCCCAGGACAAGTACAGCGGATGGTGCGGTTTGCTCAGTCATGGTGCAACACAATTAGCGCAGCTTCAAGGTTGACAAACCCACCAGGCACAACAGCATGGTGATGATCCAGAAACGCACAACCACTTGGGTTTCGCGCCAGCCTTTTTTCTCAAAATGGTGATGTAGTGGTGCCATTTGCAGCAGCCGCCTGCCTTGGCCAAAGCGGCGCTTGGTGTACTTGAAGTAACTCACCTGCAGCATCACAGACAATGCCTCCACCACGAAGATGCCGCCCATGATGGCCAGCACAATTTCCTGGCGCACGATGACGGCAATGGTGCCCAGGGCCGCGCCCAGGGCCAGCGCGCCCACGTCGCCCATAAACACTTGCGCGGGGTGGGTGTTGAACCACAAAAACGCCAATCCTGCACCCGCCATGGCCGCACAAAAAATCAACAACTCGCCAGTGCCAGGGATGTTGGGCAGCAGCAAATAGCGTGAGAAATTGGCGTTGCCGGTGATGTAGGCAAACAAACCCAATGCAGAGCCCACCATGACGACAGGCATGATGGCCAAGCCGTCCAGCCCGTCGGTCAAGTTGACCGCGTTGCTTGAGCCCACAATCACCAAGTAGGTCAGCACCACAAAGCCAAGCACACCCAATGGGTAAGTCACAGACTTGAAGAACGGCACTTGCAAACTGGCGGTGGACGGCAAGTCCACGTTAAAGCCAGATTGCACCCAGGTGACAAACAACTCCCACACGCGTGCGTTGGAGCCTTCAGAAATACTAAAGACCAAGGCCAGCGCGGCCAGCAAGCCTATGAGCGACTGCCACATGTACTTCTCGCGCGAACGCATGCCCTCTGGGTCTTTGGCGACCACTTTGCGCCAATCATCAACCCAGCCAATGGCGCCAAATGCCAAGGTAACAATGAGCACAATCCACATAAAGCGGTTGTTCCAGTGTGACCACAGCAAGGTGGACAGCGTGATGGCCAGCAAAATCAACACACCGCCCATGGTGGGTGTGCCACTTTTAATGAGGTGGGTTTGCATGGCGTAGTCGCGAATGGGCTGGCCTATTTTCAAGGCGCTCAGGCGGCGAATGACGGCAGGACCTGCAACCAAACCAATCAGCAACGCAGTCAGCGCGGCCATCACCGCCCTGAACGTGAGGTACTGGAACACCCGTAAAAATCCAAAATGAGGGGACAGGCCTTGTAGCCAATCTGCCAAATTAAGCAGCATGAGCCGCTCCTTCCTGTTGTTCTGTATCTGCCGGGCCTTCGGTGGGCCACGCGTGTTCCAGGCTTTGCACCACGCGCTCCATGCGCATAAAGCGTGAACCTTTCACCAGCACACTGGCTGCTTGCCCACCCAGCTGCGGTGCGGCCTTGGCGAGTTCATCGACGTTGGCATGCCACTGCACAAGCGACTGGGTTGGGCCTGCTTGCTGCACCACTTGCTGCCACCAGTCGCCCGCCACGTCTATACGTTCAATGCCTGCGCCGAGTGCTGTTTGCAACACCTCCTGGTGGTAAGCCAGACCTTGCTCGCCTACCTCGCCCATGTCGCCCAATACCAGCCAGCGTGGTGCAGGCATGGCAGCCAACACAGACAGGGCGGCTTGCACAGAGTCTGGGTTGGCGTTGTAGGTGTCATCGACCAGGCCTACGGTTTGCGCGCCGCGTCGCAACAACGCAGCGCGTGAGCGACCACTTACTGCCTTAAAGGCTTTTAAACCCTGGTCCACAGCCGCAAGCGATACGCCGCTGGCTAGGGCGCAAGCAGCTGCGGCCAAAGCGTTGCGCACATTGTGTTGACCGGCCAAAGCCACGCAGGTGCTGAGTTCGCCCATTGGCGTTATCATCTGCACGCTCCATGCCGAGCCCAGCCATGTGGCCTTGCCAAATACGGTGGCGTCTTGGTCTTTGTCCGAGAACGTCCACACCTGACAGTCACGGTCCAAGGCTTGCACGGCATCGCGCCAACTGTGGGTGTAATGGTCGTCAGACGGAAACACGGCGGCGCCGTGCGAGGCCAGCGCACCAAACACGCAGGCGTTTTCTGCAGCGACCGCATCGACGCTGTGCATAAACTCCAAATGCTCGCGCTGTGCGTTGTTTACCAAGGCCACGGTAGGCTTGGCCATCGCAGCCAAACCAGCTATTTCACCGGGGTGGTTCATGCCCAGCTCAACCACAGCACTGGCGTGATACTTGCGCAAGCGCAGCAGCGTCAGAGGCACACCAATGTCGTTGTTGAAGTTGCCTGCAGTTGCCAAGGCCTTGTCGCCATGCGCTGCGCGCAATATGGACGCCACCATTTGCGTCACCGTGGTTTTGCCGTTGCTGCCGGTGACCGCAATCAGCGGCAAGTCCAAGGTGTTGCGCCACAGGCCAGCCCACTGCCCCAGGGCTTGTCGGGTGTCTGGCACTTGTGCACCGGCCAGGTTGGCCTGGGCCAAACCGTGGCTGGCCAATGCGACTTGCACGCCAGCGCTGCTGACTTGTGGCAAGTAACTGTGCGCGTCAAAACGCTCGCCTTTCAGGGCTACAAAGCAATCGGCAGCTTGCAAACTGCGCGTATCGCTGTGCACACGCGCGACAGAACTATCAGCGGGCAAGTTGCGCAACCAGTCATCCACGCGCGCCTGGTCAACCATGACGGCATTTGGCAACTGCGCCAGCAGCGCCACTGGGTGTTGGGCCTGCAAGACACTCATTGCAGGCCTCCTGTTGGACGCAAGCTACGCAGAGCGGCACTGGCCACTTGCACATCTGAAAATGGCATGCGAACGCCAGCAATTTCCTGGTAGTCTTCGTGGCCCTTGCCGGCGATCAGCAACACGTCACCTCTATTGGCTTTGGCCACGGCCGTGGCAATGGCTTGTGCACGGTCGACTTGTTGCAACACGGTTTTGCTGCTGGCTGGATCGTGCGCCAAGGCTGCACTCATGAGCTGGTCAACAATGGTTTGCGGCTCCTCGGTGCGCGGGTTGTCGCTGGTAAACACCACGGCGTCTGCATAATCTAGCGCAGCTTGCGCCATAGGTGCGCGTTTACCGGTGTCTCTGTCACCACCACAACCCATCACACACCACAGGCGCTGACCATTGCCCTGCACCATGGGGCGCACGGCTTGCAGTGCCTGCACCAATGCGTCAGGGGTGTGGGCATAGTCCACCAGCACACTGATGTCTGAGCGGCCAACGTCTACCAACTGCATGCGCCCGGGCACTGCCTCCAGGTTGTGGCTACTGGCGCACGCGGCGGCCAAGTCAATGCCCAGCGCGCGCATGCTGGCCAGCACGCCAAGCATGTTGCTCACGTTGTAGTTGCCCACTATGGGCAAGTCCAGACTATGCGTTTCAAGCAACTGGGCGTCTTTGTATTCGCTCACGTCAAAGGCTGTGCCTGTTGGCGTAGCGCGTATGTTGTGCCCTATCAAGCGAGGCTGTTGTACGACACCATTTTGTGCTGCCAGGCCAATCGTCCACACATCCAGCTGGCCCGCCAACTCTTGAGCCAAGGCTGCACCATGTGCGTCGTCTATGTTCACAACGGCGGCTTGCAGGCCTGGCCAGTTAAACAAGGCGCGCTTGGCTTGCCAGTAGTTGTCCATGTTGGCGTGGTAGTCCAGGTGGTCTTGCGACAAATTGGTAAATACCGCCACACGCACTGCAGTGCCCGCCATGCGCGCCTCAGCCAGGCCAATGCTGGATGCCTCTATCGCACATGCTGCAACACCTTGGTCCACCAAACTGCGCAGCGTTTGCTGCAAACGAATGGGATCTGGCGTGGTCAGCCCTGTTTGAGCCAGGTTGCGCATACTACCCACACCCAAGGTGCCTACCAGGCCACAGTCCTGGCCAGCGGCGCTTAGCGCTTGTGCCAACCACCATGTGGTGGATGTTTTACCGTTGGTACCGGTCACGGCCACCACGTTCAACTGGCCGCTGGGCTGCTGATAAAACAGGCTTGCAATATCGCCGCACATGGTCTTCAGGCCACTGACCAAAGCAACGCGCGCGTCATCCAGCAGCGCCACTGGCAACGCGCTATTGGCTGCGTCACGTGCCTCTACCAATGCCGCAACCGCGCCTTTTGAAAATGCGCCGGCAACAAAAGCGCGGGCATCGGTGGCATAGCCAGGCCACGCCACAAAGGCATCGCCAGTCTCAACAGCCCGGCTATCAGCGCACAACTGCTGTACCTTGCGCGCGTGCAACCACTGCACCACGGCTTGCGGTGTGTCTAGCGTGTGTTGTGCGGCTGCGTTCAAAACGACTCCTCCACACCCACTGCGTTGATATTGGGCTGCACCGCTTGATCGGGCTGCAAACCCATGATGCGCAGCGTGTTTTGAACGGTTTGGCTAAACACAGGTGCGGCCACCAAGCCACCATAAAACTGGCCTTTGCGCGGCTCGTCAATCATCACGGCCACCACCACGCGCGGCTTGTCGGCTGGTGCATAGCCCACAAAAAATGCGTGGTACTTCTGTACGTAATTTTTGCCTTCAACCTTGCGCGCCGTACCGGTTTTACCGGCTACCGAGTAGCCCAGGGTTTGCGCTTTTGGGGCCGTGCCTTCATCGCCAGTGGCCAGGACCAGCATGTCACGCATTTGCCTTGCCACTTCAGGCGTGAACACAGGTATGCCCGTGACAGGCTTGGTGCTTTTCAGCATGGTGATGGGTGCCATGTCGCCATTGCGGGCAAACACCGTATAGGCACGCGCCAACTGAAACAAGGAGGCAGACAGGCCATAGCCGTAACTCATGGTGGCTTTTTCCACCGTGCGCCAAGACTCGTAGCTGCGCAGTCTGCCCGCGGCCGCACCCGGAAAGGGCACTATGGGCTTTTGCCCAATACCCACTTCGGTAAAGGTTTGCCACATGGCTTGCGCAGGCAAGTCCATGGCAATCTTGACCGTACCCACGTTGCTGGATTTCTCGACAATTTGCGCCACGCTCAACACGCCGTGTTCGTGTGAGTCGCTGATACGATGGCGGCCAATTTCAATGTAGCCCGGCGCGGTTTGGAATTTGGTTTGCGGCGTTACTGTGCCGCGTTGCAAAGCCAATGCCACAGCAAACGGCTTGATGGTTGAGCCGGGCTCAAAGGTGTCTGTGATGGCGCGGTTGCGCAACAACGCACCTGTTAGCTGCCGCCTGTCGCTGGGGTCGTAGCTGGGGTAGTTGGCCATGGCCAGCACTTCGCCGCTTTGTGCGTCCAACACCACGGCGCTGCCGCTTTTGGCATTGTGTGCGGTCACCGCATTACGCAGCTGGTCATAGGCAAAAAACTGCACTTTGCTATCAATGGACAGCTGCACATCTTGGCCATTCACGGCGGGGACGATGTCACGCAAGTCCTCAATGATGGCGCCGGCCCTGTCCTTGATCACGCGACGTGAACCAGCATGGCCAGACAGCTGGGTATTAAACGCCAGCTCCACGCCCTCCAAGCCTTTGTTTTCAATGTTGGTGAATCCCACCACGTGTGCAGCGGCCGCACCCTCCGGGTATTGGCGCTTGTACTCCTTGGTGTCGGACACACCCTTGATACCCAGCGCCTTGATGCGCTCGCGCGTGGCCTCGTCTACTTGGCGTTTGATATACACAAAACCACCGCTGGAGCTCTTGATACGCGCTGCAACAGTACTTTTGCTCATACCCAACAACTTGGCCAACTCGCCAATTTTGGGGCTTGCAGCGTCACCGCCGTCTACCCAAATGCCATAGGCTGGCACGCTGCTGGCCAGTATCAAACCGTTGCGGTCCAGCACTCGACCTCTGCTGGGTGGCAGCTCAATGGTGCGGGCAAAGCGTGCCTCGCCTTGCTTTTGAAAAAAGTCGTTGCCTATCACTTGCACGTATACGGCGCGCCCGGCAAGCCCCACAAAGGCCACACCCAACATTGCCAGCACAAAGCGGCTGCGCCACACAGGTGTGCGACTGGCCAACAACGGGCTGGCACTGTAGGCAATGGTGTGGCGACTGGTACTCATTGCGCAGCCCCGCTTTGCGCTGCAGTTGGCGCACCAGGCGTGCTCACGTACTCGGTAATGCTTGGGTCTGGCGCTCGCATGCCCAGACGTTTGGCGGCTATGGTTTGCACACGTCCGGGCGCGGCTTCGCCGCGGCGCTGCACACGCAAGGATTCAAAGTCGCTGGCGAGTTGGCGCGCAGTCGATGAGGCTTGGTCAACCTCGTTGTACAAACGCCTTGACTGGTACTGCGTGTTGACCAGCGTAAAAGCCGTCGCCAAGACGGCAATGACCAGCACGGCGTTCACGCGTATCAAAGCGCCACCTCTGTACGTTTGGCTACGCGCATCACCGCACTGCGTGAGCGGGGGTTGACCGCCACCTCTTGAGCGCTGGCTTTCACACGACCCAAGGCCTCCAACCTGAGTGGCGCAGGCGGTGCAAACAGTGCTTTGCGGTCCACCACCTCGCGCGCGTGCCTGGCAATAAACTGCTTCACAATGCGGTCTTCCAACGAGTGAAAGCTGATCACCACCAAGCGGCCGTCGGGCTTTAGCAGACTTAAAGAGGCCTCTAGCGCTTGTTGCAACTCCTCAAGCTCGGCGTTGATGAAAATCCGAAAAGCCTGAAATGTCCGCGTTGCAGGATCCTTGCCCGGCTCGCGGGTTTTGACCGCGCCAGCCACGACTTGGGCCAGCTCGAGGGTGGTTCGAATAGCGCCCCGCTCCTGTCGGCAGCGATCAATCGCCTTTGAAATCTGTACAGCAAACCGTTCTTCGCCATATTCACGAATCACCTCCGTTATTTCAGTTAGGGGAGCATCTTTTAACCAGTCGGCAACACTGATGCCGCGCGTGGTGTCCATGCGCATGTCTAGCGGGCCGTCTTTGCGAAACGAAAAACCGCGCGAACCATCGTCCAGCTGCGGCGAGCTCACACCCAAGTCCATTAACAGGCCGTCAACGCTGGCGTCTGGCAAATCGGCAATGGTGTGAAAAGCCTGGTGGCGAATGGCAAAGCGCGTATCGCTCCACGTGTTGGCGTGCTCAACGGCTTGTGGATCGCGGTCTACGCCCAACAAACTGCCTTGCTCACCCAAGTGCTTGAGAATCAGCGCCGAATGCCCACCGCGCCCAAAAGTGGCATCGATATAACGACCATCGGGCTTTATGTTTAGGGCATCTACCGCTTCGTGCAACAAAACGGTTTCGTGAGACCAGGACGTATTCAAAGCTGCGCCTTAGAAGGAGAAGTCTTTGAACACATCGGGCATATCGCCCTTCATGGCCTGCGCCTCTTGGTGAGCGTAAGCGCGGCCATCCCACAATTCAAAATAGCTGCCCATGCCCAGCAGCATCACGTCTTTTTCTATGCCGGAGGCGGCGCGCAGCTCTGGCGAGATCAGCACACGCGAAGTGCCATCCATCTCTACGTCTGAAGCGTTGCCCAGGAAAATGCGCTTCCACCACTGCGCCTGCATGGGCAAGGCGGCAATGCGGCCACGAAACTCTTCCCAAGCCGGGCGGGGAAACACCATCAAGCAACCATGCGGGTGTTTTGTAATCGTGAGGCATCCTTGCGCGTCGCTTTGCAACGCGTCGCGATACCGGGTAGGCACTGACAGCCGCCCCTTGGCATCGAGATTTAAAGATGAAGCCCCTTGAAACACCGTAATCAATCCTTGAAAAACACTTTTCACCACTAATTGCACTTTTTGACACTTTATCAGGATTTTGTTGCCATGCAAGCGGTTTAACGAGTTTTTTTCAATGGAATCAATGACTTAGTGAGGTTGCGCGGCCAATCTTCAATATAAAAAGTGGTTAAAAATGAACAACTTACAAATTGCAATGGAAGTGAGTTGTTAGGGTTTTTGAATGCTTTTGAAGCAATTCAAAATTGCACTGCATGTGGGCGCAGACGTGGTGGGGTCAGGCTGCGCTAGTCTGAGCGCCAAAGCGTGTATACATATTGCAAGCACCATCGGTATACGCTCTGGCGGCCATGTGTTTAAAGCACTTGAGGTGAGTACGCCAGCGCGCCTACACTACGCGTTAACAGTTTGAAGCCGAAAAGCAGTGAGTTGGGGTGAACATGGTCGGCAAACTGGTTCGCGTACAAGCGCGAAGCCCGATTGTTTAAACAAATCATAAATGGTCGTTTCACGGCGGCTTTCAGAACGCATTACAACCAATCCCATTGTGCCAATGTACAGAAAATTCACGGCAAATATTCAGCAACTTGTTGATTTAAAACGACAAATTGCAACTTTTGTTGCTTTTGCGCTGTGCTGCATGCTGGGCAATGCCTGGGCACAAAGCGAGACCGCACCAGCCAGCGTGACCACCCAGCTTGAAGCCCTGAAAGGCGTGCCAACGCACGCCAGTCTGGCCCAGGTTGCAGCGCGCACAGACTGGGCTACGAGCAAGCGCTTTTGGGTGGCCAACGGCTACGGCGACACCGCCGTGTGGCTGCGCTTGACCTTGCGCAACACATCAGCCTTGGCGCAAGAGCAGCTGCTCAGTGTGGGACCCACGTTTTTGGACGACGTGCATTTCTTTTGGCCCAGCACGCTGAACGCCAGCTTGGGCAAGCCAACACCAGCCGCGCAAATCAATGGCCAACAGTGGCTGCAGTCTGTACAAGGGGATACGCATGACTGGGACATGCGCGCAGTGGCCGATTTGCGCCCCAACATGTTGCTCACACTGCAACCCAACCAGCAAGCACAGGTGTATGTGCGCGTAGCGTCTACCAGCTCACTGCTGCTAGAGCCATCGGTACAAAGCATCGGCCAAGCCATGATGAGCAGCCGCACGGCCTCATTGGTGACAGGTGCGCTGGCTGGCATTGGCTTTGTTGTTGCCGTTGCCGCCCTGATACTGTGGCTTAACACGCGCCTGCAAACTTACCTGGTGTTTTCTATAGTGAGCCTGGTTGTGATGGCTTATATCAGCGCATCAAACGGCTGGTGGTCTTTGGTGCCTGCGCTCAGAAACCCTTTTGGCTCTTCACTGCTGAGTGCTTGCGTAGGCTTTTATGTGGGCAGCCACGCTTGGCTAACGGCGTATGTACTGAACCTGCGCACCAACATGCCCATAACAGGCCGCGTGCTGCGTGGCGTGTCTTACATTTGCGCGATGCTGGGCTTGCTGGCATTTACGCCACTGCACGCCAAGGCCTTGCTGGTCAACGTGTTGACAGGTGCCATATTGCCGTTGATCACCCTAAGCTTGGTAGCCCATGTGGTGTGGCGGCTGCGCGCTGTCAGCGCCTGGCTGGTCGTGCCTTACGCCAGTTTGGTGGCGCTACATATTCCACTGGTGCTCAACTTGTTTGGACTTGAATTGGCACACCCAGCTGTGTTGAGCCACATTGCACAAAGCTCTAGTGCGTTGTACCTGTTAATGCTTATTCCGTTTGTAGTGGGTGAACACAAGCAGACGGTATGGCAAGCGCAACAGGCGCAGAACCACGCACACATGAGTGCGCAACGCATGGTGCTGCAAGGTGAGATGCACGCTGCGCAAACCGACTGGGTGACCATGATGGCGCACGAGCTTAAAACACCCTTGTCAGTCATAGACGCCTGCCGGCAAAGCGTTGAGCGCGTTAGCAGCGACGAACAAGTGTTGTCACGCATGGCGAAAATCAGCGTCAGCACACAGCGTGTGAACCAGCTGGTAACGGCCATGCTCAACCAGCACTCGGTGCACACGCAAAGCGCTGCATTACAGCGTCAACGCATACAAGCGTCCAGCGTCATTCGTGACATCTTTGCAGCCATGACGCCTGAAGACCAGGCCCGCGTGCAATGGGACGGCAGCAGCGCAAGCCTGCTGGCAGACCCCGCGCTCATACGCTTAGCGCTGGACAACTTGTTGCGCAATGCACTAGAACATGGTGATGCCGACCAGGCCGTGCAACTGACTGTGGTGCAAGACGTTGGCCACTGCGTGCTGTCTGTGAGCAGTGCTGGCCAGCCCATACCAAGCCACTTACACCAGGCCATATTCGGACGCTTTAGCTCTGGCACGCGAGACAGCACGCGCGGCGTGGGCTTGTGGGCCAGTCGCACCATTGCACGCGCCCACCAAGGCGAGGCCAGTGTGCGATACGCCGAAGACCGCAATATTTTTGAGATGCGCATACCCAGCGCTGAGGCTGAAGCAGCATGAACAAACCCATACCGCCGCGCGTGTTGTTGGTCGAAGACCACCCCGACTTGGCCGAAGAAACCGCCTTTAACTTGTCTCAAGAAGGCATAGACATAACCGTGGCTCACACACTGGCGCAAGCGCGCAGCCTGCTGAACGCACAAGCCTTTGACGTGGCCGTGCTGGATGTAGGACTACCAGACGGCAGTGGTAACGACCTGGCCCAGGAACTGCAGCACAACGGCGATATACGTTTGGTGATGCTCAGCGCCAGAGTGAGTGGCGAGGACCGCATGCGCGGCTATGCGGCAGGCGCTGATTTGTACATCAGCAAGCCAGTAGAGGCCGCTGAGCTGGCCGCACAACTGCATCGGCTCACCCAGCGCATGCGCCCTGCGCGTGCCACATGGACCTTGCACAACGCTACACGCAGACTGCTAACACCCAGCCAGCAAACGCTTGAGCTCACCAGCCAGGAGACTGACTTGCTGCACATGCTGTCGCAAGCACCAGAGCAGCTGTGTGAGCGCCTGCGCATTGAACGGGCCATATGGGGCGACCCCGACGACTACACGGGTAGACGCTTGGACGTGCTCATCAACCGCTTGCGCGACAAGATACGCTCGGCCAACTTCCCTGAGCCTGTGCTGATTACGCACAGGCAAAAGGGCTATCAGTTTGTGGGTGAGATAGCGGTGGTGAAGTAAAAAAGCGTTTGGTGTTCAGTCACCAAACATTTTCTGCTTGAGCTCACGGCGTTGTTGGGCCTCTAAGGACAAGGTGGCCGTGGGGCGCGCCAGCAAGCGGCCCACACCAATGGCCTCACCTGTTTCGTCGCAAAAGCCGTAGTCATCCGCATCAATGCGCATGATGGACTGCTCGATTTTCTTGAGCAACTTGCGCTCGCGGTCACGGGTGCGCAGCTCCAGGGCGTGCTCTTCTTCAATGGTGGCGCGGTCTGCGGGGTCTGGCACGACAACGGTGTCTTCGCGCAGGTGCTCGGTGGTCTCACCGGCGTTGGCCAAGATGTCCTGCTTGAGCTGTACCAGCTTGGCACGGAAGTAGGCCATTTGCACCTTGTTCATGTACTCGCCTTCGGGCATGGCAAGCATATCGGCGTCTGTGAGCTGGGCGAGCTCAACGGTCTTCCAGTTGTTAGCCCGTTTGGGGTCTTTTTTAACTGGCACGTAGGAAGGCATGTTCATGGCGGGTTTTTGATCTGAAATAAATGTGGCTTTAACTGCACCGGGGTCATGCGACGGAGCCATTTCAGCCTCGGTCATGCTGGGTGCAATGGGCTTGCTGCTGGGGCGTTTGCGCCCAGTCTTGCCCTCTGGCATTTTGGTAATCACCTTGCCGGGCTTTTTGGCCGCTGGCGCAGGCGCTTTCACCTCGGCCTTGGCAGCAGGCTTGGCAGGTGTTGCTTTAGCGGCCGGTTTGGCCGCAGGTTTTGCTGCAGGTTTAACCGCGGTCTTGGGCGCAGCCTTGGCCGGCGCCTTGGCGGCCGGTTTTTTGGCGGCAGCTTTGGGCATGGTCTTGGCAGCTGCTTTTGCCGGCACCTTGGCGACGGACTTGGCAGATACCTTTACGGGCGCTTTGACGGCTGGCTTTTTAGCCACCGCTTTGGCTGTGGGCTTGGCTGTAGTTTTTGCCGGTGCTTTTGCAGACGCCTTCGCAGGTGCTTTTGTGGGTGCTTTCACAGCCACTTTTGTCACTTTCTTGGCAACGGGCTTGGCTGCCGGCTTTTTGGCTGGCGCCTTCTTAGCTACTGGCTTGGCCGCCGCTTTTTTGGCTACCACTTTAGGCGCAACTGCTTTTTTGGCGACTGGCTTTTTGACCGCCACGGCTGATTTGGCAGGTTTTACAGGCTGCTTGGCGGACTTTTTAGCAGGCGCGCTGGCCTTGCCCTTTACCGGTGTTTTTGTAGCTGTTTTCTTGTTACCAGGCTTCACAGTCTGTCTCCTATCGTCAGTTGGCTGCTCAAATCACGCAGGCGTTGTTATACCCGGTTTCTCTGACAGTTCAAATTTGGGCTTAACCCCAAGTTAACAGTGCGTCAGCAATGCTGGGGTTAAAGAGGCTAGATCAGCGACTGGTCTAGGCCTTGAATGAGTATGTCTTTGGGTAAGTCAATGCCAATAAAAACCATTTTGCTTTCGCGCTGCTCGCCCTCAGCCCATTCCGGCCCCAAGTCGCTGCCCATAAGCTGGTGCACCCCTTGGAAGATGACCTTGCGGCTGGTGCCCTGCATATTGAGCACGCCTTTGTAGCGCAGCATGCGCGGGCCGTATATGTTGACGATAGCACCCAAAAAGTCTTCTAGCTTGGCAGGGTCAAACGCGCGCTGTGATCGGTATACAAAGCTTTTAACGTCGTCGTCATGGTGATGATGGTGGCCATGGCCACCCTCACCGTCGTGTTGGTGCGAGGGGTGGCTGCAGTGCTCACCGTGCTCATGGTTGTGATCGTGGTCATGCCCATGGCTGTGAGCGTGGTGGTCGTCAGCCTTTAAAAAGTCTGGATCAATGTCTAGCTTGGCGTTGAGGTTAAAGCCGCGCAGGTCCAGCACCTCACTCAGCTTCACGTCGCCAAAGTTGGCCGTGCGCACGGGTGCGCGTGGGTTCATGTGCTTGAGGCGGTGGGTTAGCGCATCCACCTCTTGCCCGGTGGCCAAGTCTGCCTTGCTGATGAAAATCTGGTCTGCAAAACCCACTTGGCGGCGGGCTTCCTGGCGGTCGTTGAACTGCTGGGCGGCGTGTTTGGCATCTACCAGGGTCACCACCGCGTCCAGCAAGTACTGTTCGGCAACCTCGTCGTCCATGAAAAACGTCTGCGCCACGGGACCGGGGTCTGCCAAACCGGTGGTTTCAATAATGACGCGCTCGAAATCGAGCTCGCCCTTGCGACGCTTTTCGGCCAGGTCTTGCAACGTGGTGCGCAAGTCATCGCGTATGGTGCAACACACGCAGCCGTTGCTCATCTGAATGATGTTTTCGGTGGTGTCACTCACCAAAATCTCGTTGTCTATATTTTCTTCGCCAAACTCGTTCTCGATAACCGCGATTTTTTGGCCATGCGCCTCAGACAACACGCGCTTGAGCAATGTGGTCTTACCAGAGCCCAAAAAACCTGTGAGTATGGTGGCGGGAATTAACGACATGACAACCTCTATTTGGACCTGCAACTGCGAGCGCCTGAACGACCAGCTTTGTACGGCGCAAGATCTTGCTCAAGAAAGCGCTGCACACCAACAACCGGCTGTTCAGGGGCCCAAAGTGTAGTGCATTTGAGAGGTGCCCATGCGGGGCGCACCTCGCAGCCTCTCAATGGGTGCTGAATCGAGTTCAGCATCCATTGAGGGCCTGAATGTGGTTGGACTGCGGCTTAAGGCCTGATGTAGACGTAACCCTGTTTGGCTTGCAAACGCGCCACTTCAGCCACGCCTGACGGCACAACTTTGACCTCAAGCAACAGCGCGCTGGCGTCTATGTTGCGACCCACCAACGTGTTGTTACAAGCGGCAAACTCCACACCTTGCGCGGCCAGGCCAGAGACCAAGCCTTCAAACTTGCCGCCTTTGGGCGTTTGGGCGTCCAGCAGCATAAAGTCAATACCCTTGCCATGACCGACCACCACAATTTTTGCGCTAGGGTCTGCGGCCAGGTGGTTTTTGATGTTTTGCATGGCACGCGCGGCTTGCTCGACGCCATCACTTAGGTGGTAAACCACCTTAACGGGCTCATCGGCATGCGCAGTCGCACCCAAGCCCAAAGCCAAACCCATTGCCAATAGCGTTGATTGAATCAATTTTTTCACGGTGTCCTCCTCCTGTGCGCACCTGCCTGGGCAGACCATCTGCTGGCGTTGCGCTGAACGACTATTGGATGCTACCCGTTTTTGCGCTGGGCAATGACTGCAATTTGCCGCGAGGCGGCTTTCGCAGGGATGCTTTTGCCACTTGCTACTTGCTATTGCAAGAAAACGCCACCTAAGACGACTTTTTAGCCTTGGGGTGTGCCTGGTCATAAACAGCGGCCAAGTGCTGGAAGTCCAGCCGGGTATAGACCTGAGTGGTGCTGATGTTGGCGTGACCCAATAGCTCTTGTACGGCGCGCAAGTCACCACTGGACTGCAGCACGTGGCTGGCAAATGAGTGGCGCAGCATGTGTGGGTGCACCGAGGTGGGCGTGCCGGCCAAAGTGGCGCGGCGGCGCAGGCGCAGCCTGAGCTGTTGGGGGCTTAAGCGTTGGCCACGCTGGTTCACGAATATGGCGACCTGGTCGGCCTGGCTTTGGCCTTTTGCACCAGGCCTTAGCCAGGTGTGGCGAACAGCCAACCAGGCATGAAGGGCTGTCAGTGCTGGCCCGCCTACGGGCACGCTGCGCCACTTGGCACCTTTGCCCAACACGTGCGCCTCTGCGGCTTGCATGTCTACCCAGCCTTTGGCGCTTGAGCTGGCCTGCAGGTCTAAGCCCAATAACTCGCTCAAACGCAGGCCACAGCCATACAACAACTCAACAGCGGCATGGTCTCTGGCGTTTAGCGCGGGGTCCGACTGGTCATCCGAGAAGTTGGCCAGCTGCACGGCGTCGTCAACATTGAGTGCTTTGGGCAAGGGCTTGGCCGCTTTGGGCGCGCGCACGTCCTGCACGGGGTTGCCGGTTACCAAGCCTTGCTGGCCGGCCCACTTGTAAAACCCGCGCCAGCTGGACAGCACGCGGGCAATGCCTTTGCCATTGCGCCCCTGACTGTTAAGGCTGGCCACCAAACGGCGAATGTGCGCGGGCAGCACTTGCAGCAACGCCACATCCAAGCCTTGCAGCATGCGCTCAAGCGCGGCCAAGTCTTCTTGATAAAGCGTGTGCGTGCGTGGGCTTAGTCGTTTTTCAAAACACACATGGTCAAGATAGGCCTGAATGTGCGGATGCATGGCCTGGACGACCCGATTGCTCAGGGCAACAATCGGCTCAGCGCTGCACTGGCCTGCGCGCTGATGCGCTCTAAAAACAAGGTGCCCATGTCGGCAGTGAATCGCGTGTCCACCTCGGAGGCCAACACCAACAGCCCAAACACCTGGTCGCCACGGCGCAATGGCACCACAGCCATAGACTGCACCGCGTCGCCATCGGCCAGCCAGTTCAGCAACGGCAGGTCGCGGCGTACGCCGCAGTAGGCCTCCACAAGATCGTTGGCGTAGTCTTTGACAGCAGTCTCAACGGGTGCGGCAAAGTCAGCACTGGCGTGGGCTGCGCCGACACCCCACAAGCGCAGCGCAGTTTGTGGAATGTCATAGATGGCGGCCAAATCGGTGGTCACTACGCGCACCAAGTCGTCGGCTTCGCGCGCTTGGAGCAAGGCCACTGTCCAGTCTTGCAGCTTGTCGGCAATGTCCACGTTGTGCTTGCCATAGCGAATCATCTCGGCGGCTTTGAGCTCTAGGTCGCGCACTTTGCCGCGCAGCATTTCGGCTTGGCGTTCCTGCAGACTGATGGCGCGTTGGCTGTGTGGGCTGGTGAGCTGCACTGTGGACAGCACCTCGGCATGGCGCTCGAAGAAGTCTGGCGTATTGGTGAGGTACTCAGCAATATCGTCTTCGGTAATGGGGGTAAAGCGTTGTCGGTCATGGGTTGTGCACTGTTGGCTGGCAAGCAAAATATGGTGGTAAGTCTAACGCTTGGCGCACCGAGTTCAGTCGTGCGGCACGTCTACCGTGCCTTCAAACACCGTGTTGGCCGGACCTGTCATGAACACGGCTTGGCCCAGGCCGCCCCACTCTATGTACAAGTCGCCGCCGTGGGTAGTCACTTGCACACTGGCGTCCAGCAGGCCCCAGCGAATGCCGGCGACGACGGCAGCACAAGCGCCTGTACCGCAGGCCAGCGTCTCGCCTGCGCCGCGCTCAAACACGCGCAGCTTGATATGGGCGCGGTCCACAATTTGCATAAACCCAACGTTCACACGGCGTGGGAAGCGTGGATGCGACTCCAGCCAGGGGCCCCATGCATGTACGGGCGCCAGCTCGGTGTCGCCCACCACTTGCACCGCGTGCGGGTTGCCCATAGACACCACACCCACTTGCATTTCTGCTGGCCACGCGATGTTGGCATGCGCGGCACTGGGCGCGTGCTCGGTGGCGTCCAAATGCCAAGCCTGCCACTGTCCTACCGGCTGCGGGCTCAGGTTTGCAGCGTCAAACGGAATCTCATCCAGCTCGAAGTTGGGCAAGCCCATGTCTACGCGCACCTGTTGTTGGGCGTTTTCGCTGAGCTCGATTTGGCCCTTGGCCACTTGCACGCGAATGCTGGACTTGTTGGTCAGGCCGTGGCTGCGCACGTAGCGCACAAAGCAACGCGCGCCGTTGCCGCAGTGCTCTACCTCACCGCCGTCGGCGTTGTGTATGACGTAGTCGAAGTCCACTGCGCTGGAACTGGGGGCACGTACCGACAAAATCTGATCTGCGCCCACGCCAAAGTGGCGGTCGGCCAGCCAGCGGTATTGGGCCGCGCTGAGTCCCAGCAGGCCTTTGGTTTCATCCAGCACGACAAAGTCATTGCCCGCGCCTTGCATTTTGGTGAACTGTATGTGCATGAGGCACATTATCGGCTGTCACCTGCGACAAATCTACCAGCGCCCAAGCGTTGCACAATCAGCCTATGCCACGTCTACAAATGCAACTACACCCCACCCGCGACCTACCGGTTGCCAAGCCTGCCGCCACAGTGATGTTGGTGCGAGACGGCGAGCAAGGCCTGGAGGTGCTGATGACGCGCCGCTCGACAACGGCCAGCTTTGCGCCTGGGGCTTACGTGTTTCCGGGCGGGCACATAGACGAGGCCGACGGGCAAGCACAAGCCAACACGCAATTCAGGCCCACTCAACACCATGAGCTGCAAACTGCCGCGCTGGCAGCGGTGCGTGAGAGCTTTGAAGAGCTGGGCGTGCTGCTGGCCACCAACGCAAAAGGCCAATGGGCCAGCAGCGCAGATGTGGCAGCGCTTGACCGAAGCGCTGACTTTTACGCGCAAACCGCTGCAGCGGGCTGGCAACTGCGCGGCGACGCAGTGCACATGTTTGCCCGCTGGATTACGGACAGAGACCTCGCAAAGCGTTTTGACGTGCCGTTTTTGGTGGCACGTATGCCGCCCAACCAAACACCAGTGGCCGATGAGTCAGAGCAGTTTGAGCCGGTTTGGGTGCGCCCTGCCGATGCTTTGGAGCGATTCAAAGCAGGTAACTTCTTCATCATCTTTCCCACCATTCGCACGCTAGACAAGCTGCAAGCCTATGCCACGGTAGACGAGCTCATAGCGGCATGTGCCAGCGAACAGGCGCTGTTTACCAGCTGCCCGCGTGCAGGCCTGATGCACGGCAAAGAATCAAGGTACATGGAGCATGAGCAGCCATTTGGCGAACTGGCATTGGTAAGTCCGCACGGTCAAATGGTGCATGAGTTGGCCTGGCAACACGACAAGCCTGTGGCGCTGCTGCACAACGTGCAGCGATTGACAGCACCCAACGCTGGCTTTATGACAGGGCCTGGCACCAACAGCTACATCGTGGGCACACCAGACACTGGCTACGTGGTGATAGACCCAGGGCCTAACGACGCTGCGCACTTGCAGCGCTTGTTGTACGCCTGCGGCGGTGACATTCGTCTCATCATTTGCACCCACTCGCACCCAGACCATGCACCCGGTGCAGCCCCGCTGCAAGCCCTGTGCACCAACCCACCCGACATAGCCGGCTTGCCCAGCGGCCCTCACTCAAGACCAGACAGTGTGTTTGCGCCACTGCGCGTATTGGCACACGGCGAGGTGGTTGTGCTCGCTGGCGCACAGCACACACACAGCCTGCAAGTGGTGCACACCCCTGGCCACACCGCCAACCACTTGTGCTTGTGGCTTCAAGAAGATGGGCTGTTGTTTAGCGGCGACCACATTCTGAACGGCAGCACCACCATCATCAGCCCGCCAGATGGGCACATGGGCGACTACTTGCACGCGCTTGATGTGTTGGCTGAGCTGGTCGATGAGACGGCGTTTATCTTGCCTGCGCATGGCTATGTGCTGTGTGACGCTTGGGCGCAAATTGCACAACTCAAAGCGCACCGGTTAAAGCGCGAGGCCAAAGTAGCCGCGGCCATGGCGCGCATGCCCAATGGCACTGAAGACGACTGGGTGGCCTTGGCCTATGACGATACGCCCCCTGCCGTGTGGCCGCTGGCCAAGCAGTCAATGCGGGCACATGTCGAGCATTTGATGGGCCGTTAGGGCGAGAGACCACAGGGCCATGGCTGGCAGATAGTTAAGTGTGAAGCCAGTCTATACGCCGGATTTTGTGAAGTGGTTTTGACACCACCTTGGTCGCCATTCATCTGGGCCGCTGGTCACCCAAGCGGCTCGGTGCTACCTACCCGCCAACAAGCTGCGGCGCACACAGCTTGTGCAACCGAAGTTGCACGCATTGGCCTATTTGGTATTGCTGCGCGTAGAGATTGCCCGTTTCACCCGCACTTAAGCGGCTCGTCTCTGTTGCTCTAATCGTCACCTTAGACTTTTTCAAGCGATCGGTGCAGAGGTGTTACCTCCTACGCTGCCCTATGCAGTCCGGACGTTCCTCCAGTGCGGCCTTTCGGCACTTGCACCAGCGACGACCCAACTGGCTTCACGCAGAGGATAATAACCGTTTTGCTTCCTTTGCTTGATAACCACAAGCCCCTACCGGAGCCACCACATGATTCGCTTATCTGAGCTCAAGCTCGGCTTGCAAGACGTGCCCGTTGACAGCAGGCGCGCAGCCAACGCCCCCACAGAGACCGACGCCGACCGCGCGCCAGTGGCACACCCCATAAACGCGCTCACGACGCTGGCGTGCAAGGCACTTGGTGTAGCCACACAAGACATGGCCTCACTGACGGTATTCAAGCGCAGCTTTGATGCGCGCAAAGCCAACTTGCTGGCGGTGTACATCGTTGACATAGCGCTAGCCAACCCCGACCAGGAGGCAACGCTTCTTGCGCAGTTTGCACAACACCCGCACATTAAAGCCACGCCAGACATGACTTGGCGTGCGCCCGCATCGTCTGCGCAGCGCTTGTCCATGCCCAGGCCTGTGGTGGTGGGCCTGGGGCCTTGCGGCCTGTTTGCAGCCCTGGCATTGGCACAAATGGGCTTGAAGCCCATTGTGCTGGAGCGCGGACACAATGTGCGTCAACGCACCAAAGACACGTGGGCGCTGTGGCGCAAAGGCCAGCTCAAGCCCGGTAGCAACGTGCAGTTTGGCGAGGGCGGAGCAGGCTTGTTTTCTGACGGCAAGTTGTACAGCCAAATCAAAGACCCGCGCCATTTGGGACGCAAGGTGCTGGATGAATTTGTAGCCGCTGGTGCACCTGCAGATATCTTGTTTGAGGCGCATCCGCACATTGGCACGTTTAAGCTGGTCAAAGTGGTAGAGCACATGCGCGCCACCATCACCGCGCTGGGCGGTGACATTCGTTTTGCCCAACGCTTTGACGCGCTGGTGCTGGATGAGCACCAGCAGGTGCGCGGCCTGCAAGCCACCGACCTGGACACAAATACGTCTTACGAGCTGGCCACCCGGCACGTGGTGATGGCGTTGGGTCACAGCGCACGTGACACGTTTGCATCATTGCACTTACAGGGTGTGGCCATGCAGGCCAAGCCACTGTCTATAGGCGTGCGCATCGAGCACCCGCAAAGCGTGATTGACGCGGCGCGTTGGGGTAGACACGCAGGCCATCCGCTGTTGGGTGCGGCAGACTACAAACTGGTGCACCACGCCAGCAACGGGCGTGCGGTGTACAGCTTTTGCATGTGCCCCGGAGGCACGGTGGTGGCCGCCACATCGGAGACTGGGCACGTGGTCACCAACGGCATGAGCCAATACTCGCGCAACGAACGCAACGCCAACGCGGGTATGGTGGTTGACATCACACCCGCAGACACGCCTATGACACAAGACGCCTGGGTCAGCGCCTTCGGCCATCCACTGGGCGAAAAGCTGTTGGGCCAGGCGCAAGCCCTGTGTTGTCCCAAACACCTGCGGCACCACACCCGCTGAGCGCCATCGTGCTGCAACGCGCGCTTGAACGCTCGGCGTTTGTGGCCGGCGGCTCCGACTACTGCGCACCCGCGCAGCGCGTGGCCGACTTTTTAGCCAATAGGCCCAGCACGGCACTAGGCACTGTTGAGCCCAGCTACAAGCCAGGCGTAAAGCTGGTGAACCTGGCCGACGTATTGCCCTGCTTTGCCACCACGGCCATGCGCGAAGCCCTACCCGCGTTTGGCAAAAAAATCCGAGGCTTTGACATGGACGACGCCGTCATGACAGGTCTTGAGACCCGAACCTCCTCGCCTCTGCGCATAGACAGAGACGACAAGCTGCAAAGCCCCAGCACACCCGGCCTATTCCCCGGAGGCGAAGGCGCAGGCTACGCAGGCGGCATCTTGTCTGCAGCGGTAGACGGCATCAAGCTAGCCGAAGCCGTACAACAGGCCAGCAATTAGGGTCAGATCCTAATTGTTTGCTTGCAAGACCCTATTTGAAACGAATTAATTGGGATCTGACCCTAATTATTAAGAACTTAACTTATGTCATTTGAATCATTGCCTTTAGAGCCCATGTGGCGGTTGGTGCTGCCAACACTTGGGTTTGTGCAGGCCACACCCGTGCAAAGCAGTGCCATTCCGGCGCTGTTGGCCGGTGGTGACGGCGTGGGCATTGCGCCCACTGGTTCTGGCAAAACACTGGCTTATAGCTTGGGGTTGCTGCAGCCTTTGCACCATGTGGCACTGGCAGGCACTGGGCCTGTGGTGCACGCCCTGGTGGTGGTGCCCACGCGTGAGCTCGCGCAACAGGTGAGCCACAGCCTGGTAGACCTCATAAAAGCCGCGCGTGCCCAAGGCCCTACGCCGCTGCGTGTGGCAACAGCCGTAGGTGGCGCGTCCATCAATGCACAGCGCTTGGGTTTACGCGGCGGCGCGTCTGTGCTGGTGGCCACGCCTGGCAGGCTGCTAGAACTGCTGGACGACAACAGCATTGACCTTGGCCATGTGCGCCACGTGGTGCTGGACGAGGCTGACCGCCTGCTTGACAGCGGCTTTAGCGATGAGCTGCAGCGCCTGCACGGCGTGGTTGCACAAGCAGCCCAGCACCCACAAACCTGGATGTTTTCTGCCACCTGGAATGACGAGGTGGAACAGCTCAGCCAGCAGTGGCTTAAGACGCCTACCCGCGTTGAGTCAGCACAGGGTGTGGTGCCCACGCCGCCCATTACCCAGCGTGCGTTGGCTGTTGACGAGCGACGTCGCGGTGCGCTGCTGTTGAAGCTGGTGACGTCTCAACAGTGGAAAAAGGTCTTGGTGTTTGTGGGCACCCAATACACCGCCGAGCACGTGGCCGACAAGCTGTACAACAACTTCAAAGGCCAAAAAGTGTATGCCACAGCCTTTCATGGTGGGCTGACGCAGGCGCAACGCAGTGCGCGTTTGGCAGAGTTCAAAGCTGGGCAATGGGACGTATTGGTCACCACAGACCTGGCCGCACGCGGCATTGACATTGCAGGGCTGCCCATGGTGCTGAACTACGACTTGCCGCGCGGCGCGACCGACTACACCCACCGCATAGGCCGCACAGGCCGGGCCGGGGTGGCCGGGCAGGCCATCAGCTTTGTCACGCCTGCTGGTGCGGCGCACTTTGCGCTGATACAAAAGCGCTGCCAACTCAACATTGCCGTTGAGGTGGTACCAGGGTTTGAGACCACAGACACCGTGCCTGTGCCTGAAGGTGGCCATTCCAACGTCACTGGCGGGCTTGACCCCAACGGCGGTGTAAAAGGCAAACGCCTCAGCAAAAAAGACAAACTACGCGCGCAAGCCAGCGCCGAGACCCGCAACACCAGCGCTCACGCCAACAGCGCTGACGCTGATACCAACGACAAAGCCTAAGCTACTGATGCCAAGGCCTGCCTTGGTGTTGGTTACCGATGCGGCGCGCCGTCGTGATGTGAAGCGCGCCGCGTGGCGTTTAGGCTGACGCAGGCGCTCAATGCGCTCTTCCAGCGGTGGGTGGGTGGCAAACAAGCTACCCAAACCGCCAGCAATACCCATGGCCGCCATGGTTTTGGGTAATGCACCTGGGCTCATACCGCCCAAGCGCTGCAGCGCGTTGATCATGGGTTGCTTGCGCCCCATCAAGCTGGCAGCACCCGCATCAGCGCGAAACTCTCGCTGACGGCTAAACCATGCCACGATGATGGCCGCTACAAAACCCAACACAATATCCATCACGATGGTGGTGATCCAGTAGCCCATGCCGGGGCCCGAGTTGGACGTATCGTTACGGCGCAGTGCCGCATCCACAAAGTAGCCCACCACGCGGCTGATGAACACCACGAATGTGTTCATGACACCTTGTATCAAGGTCATGGTGACCATATCGCCGTTGGCAATGTGCGCCACCTCATGGCCCAACACCGCCTCTACCTCTTCGCGGGTCATGCCGCGCAGCAAGCCCGTAGACACGGCCACCAGTGCTGCGTTTTTAAACGCGCCGGTTGCAAAGGCGTTGGGCTCACCTTCGTAAATGGCAACCTCTGGTATGTCGATACCAGCGGTCTGGGCGAAGCCGGCAACTGTTTGCAGCAACCAGGCCTCATCGGCGTTGCTGGGCTGTTGAATCACTTGCGCACCGGTGCTCCACTTGGCGATAGGCTTGCTCATTAGCAAGGAGATGATGGCGCCGCCAAAACCCATGAGCAACGAGAAGCCCAGCAGCATGGTGAGATCCAGGCCGTTGGCGGTCAAGAAACGATTGACCCCCAACAGACTGGCCGTCACACCCAACACCAGCATGACGGCCAAGTTGGTCATCACAAACAACACAATGCGCTTCATTTTTTACTCCCGTGGCAACAAGCCCTGAAAACCATTTTCAGGGCACGCCAGCACGCGAATCATATGTGGGCTTGGACGCCTGTTTCAAGCTCATGTGAGTGTTGCTACACGTTGTGGGGGATTTTGTCCCGCACGCAGCCCACGAAACACCTGCTGGTCTGCATAAAACGTCTCAGACGCGTTGCGCTCACACCAGCCAGGCGTGCCCATTACCGGCAGTGGCGTAAAGGGCTTTTGGCTTAAGTCGTCATGACTCAGCGCCTGGGCAAAGGCCTGGTCGATCTGGGCCAGACCAGCCCCCTTGCCTACCAAGACTTGCATGCTGGGCGTAGGCAACCACAAGTGGGCGGTGAGACTTTTGCGCGGGTGCAACAGCAGCTGCTCCAACAAGGCATGGCCCACCACAAACAGCTGGCAGCTGGACCACAGCGGGCGCAACTGGACCAAGGCTTTGTGCCATTGTCTGTGGCGTAATGCCTCCCAAATAGCGGGGGGTGCCAGCAACAAACCGCCGTTTTCGTCCAGCAGCGTCAGTGCGTCGCGGGTTGGGCCTCGCGTGTGGCCTATGCCACCAGCATCTTGAATAGCCTGCCACTGGCGTTGATTGAGCACCGTTTTGGTGTGCGGCCAGTTCAACCACATCAGCCCGTTGAAGAAGTCATGTGCGCCACAACGGGTGGGTACGGTCGCAGTCTGGTAAATGTGCGCCTCGTAGGCTTGGCCATGGGCCAGTTCAGACTGCGCCACAAATGCCGGCACACGCTGCGAACTGACGCTGGCCTGCGCACTCAAGGCCTGCCACACGGCTTGGCCTTGCAACACCGCCGCTGCCAAAGGCGCGCCGCTGGCGGCATAAGGCTGCAGCCACGGCTGGTGCCAGTCAATGCCCTGTAGCGCCTGCGGCCAAGCGCTTTTGTCGACTGCCATGCGGGCGTCTGGCGCCTTAGGCCACCAGGCGCCAGTTCAAAGCCTCACCACCGGCCAAGGGCTTGATGGTCGCATCGCCAAACGGCAGCTCGACGGGCGGCGTCCAAGTCTCGCGCTTGAGGGTCACGGTGGTGGTGTTGCGCGCCACGCCGTAAAAGTCTGGGCCGTACTCGCTGGCATAGCCTTGTAGCTTGTCTAAAGCATTTGCTGCTCAAAGGCGGTGGCATACAGCTCAATGGCGGCATGCGCGGTGTAGCAGCCTGCGCAGCCACTGGCGTGCTCTTTGAGGTGGGCCGGGTGCGGCGCACTGTCTGTGCCCAAAAAGAACTTGGGTGAGCCGCTGGTGGCCGCATCAACCAGGGCCAGCCTGTGCGTCTCGCGTTTGAGTACGGGCAAGCAGTAGTAGTGCGGGCGAATACCGCCCGTAAAAATAGCGTTGCGGTTGTACAGCAAATGATGGGCGGTGATGGTGGCCGCCACAAACGCATCGGCGCTTTGCACATATTGCGCGGCATCAGCGGTGGTGATGTGCTCAAACACAATCTTCAGCTCGGGAAAGTCACGTCGCAGCGGTATGAGCTGCTGCTCGATAAAGACAGCCTCACGGTCGAACAAGTCGATATCTGCACTGGTGACCTCACCGTGAACCAACAGCAACATGCCGCAGCGTTGCATGGCTTCCAGCACTGGGTATATGTTTTTAAGACTGCTCACACCCATGTCACTGTTGGTGGTGGCGCCAGCCGGGTACAGCTTGGCCGCCAACACACCTCCGGCCCTGGCTTCGATGATGGCCTCGGGTGAGATGTTGTCTGTGAGGTATAGCGTCATCAACGGCTCAAAGGCCACGCCGGCAGGCACAGCTGCCATGATGCGTGCCTTGTAGGCATTGGCCGCCGCAAGAGAGGTAACCGGCGGCTTGAGGTTGGGCATGATGATGGCGCGACCAAACTGCGCTGCCGTGTGCGGCACTACACTGGCCAGCGCTGCGCCGTCTCGCACATGCAAGTGCCAGTCATCCGGGCGGGTAATGGTGAGGTGGCTTGGTATGGGTGCTGGGTTATTCATAGCCCCCGATTATTCCAGACACCGGGCCACTATCCGATGCACTATCCGATGCGTTCAGGCGTTTTATCCAGACTGTTTGCCAAATGACGCCACAGGCTGCGAGCCAGGCTTTTATCCATGTCGGCGGCGCCCTCCAACTCACCCACGGTGGGCAGGCCAGGCTTTTGGCGGTACAGGCGTATCTCCATGGTGAGGCTGGGCGTTTGCCCGGCGCTCACAAGTCGCCCTGCTTCCACGTCTTCGCGCACTGCACTGTCTGGCAAAAAGGCAATGCCGTGCCCCTCTAGCGCCATGGCTCTTAGGCCTTCAGCCATATCGGTCTCGTACACGCGCTCTAAGTGAGCCGCCTCTTTGCTTTGCTTCAGCAAGTGGTCAACCGCGCGACCCAAATAAGCACCTGACGAGTAGGCCAAATAAGGCAGTGGCGACCTGCTCAGACCTGGCAGCGCATACATGGCTGATCCGTCTGGCTTGGGTTTGCTCACGGCATACATGGCCTCGGAGCCCAACACCAGCATGTCGTAGCGCTCAGCGCTGAGGGCTACCGGCTGCGAAGGGTGGTGGTAAATCATGAGCAAGTCACAGCTACCCTCTGTCATACGCATCACGGCGTCGTGTACGTTCAAGGCAATGAGGCGGTGTTGAACGATCTGAACTCATTTGCCAGGTGTGACACCCACGTTGGAAAAAACGTAAACGCCAACGTGTGCGGCACGGCAAATTCAATGACATCCTGGGCTGACGCCTGATGCGTACGCAGCATGGCACGCGTCGCCTGCAGTGCCTGCAGCATCTCTACAGACTGGTCTAACAAGGTTTTGCCTGCGGGTGTGAGGCGTGTGGGGTAAGACGAGCGGTCGACCAAGTCTGTACCGGCCCACGCCTCTAGTGCTTGTATGCGCCTGGAGAATGCCGGTTGAGTGACATGGCGCAACTGGGCAGAGCGGCTAAAGCTGCGCGTTTGTGCCAGCGATACAAAATCTTCAAGCCATTTGGTTTCCATAGAGGGTGATTATGTAGCGGCTGGCTCGCCATCGGTTGGGCCCTCTTGTTGACCTTCCAGTCTGCCTTCCTGCTTGCCCTCTTGTTTGTCTTCTTGCTGCAAGGCCCACATACGCGCGTAAGCGCCACCGGCTTGCAGCAAATCAGCGTGGCGGCCGCGCTCTACCACGCGCCCACCGTCTAACACCACAATCTCGTGCGCATGCACCACCGTCGACAAACGGTGGGCAATCACCAGCGATGTCTTATGCCGCGCAGCCAGACGAATTTCAGCTTGAATGGCGCGCTCGTTGGTGGAGTCCAGCGCTGAGGTGGCCTCGTCAAATATGAGTATGGGTGGGTTTTTGAGCAAGGTGCGCGCAATGGCCACACGCTGCTTTTCACCGCCAGATAGCTTCAAGCCGCGCTCACCCACTGGCGTGTCATAGCCCTGGGGCAGGCTCTCAATAAAGCCGTGTATGCGTGCGGCTTTGGCCGCCGTGATGACGTCTTCCATGGTGGCGCTGGTACGCCCGTAGCGAATGTTGTAGGCGATGCTGTCGTTGAACAACACCGTGTCTTGCGGCACTATGCCCACATGCTGGCGCAAGCTTAGCTGCGCCAAATCGCGCACGTCTATGCCGTTCACGCGCACAGCACCTGACGTCACGTCATAAAAGCGGTACAAAAGCCTGGCCAAGGTTGACTTGCCAGAGCCGGACGGCCCAACAACGGCCACTGTTTTACCCGCCGGTATGTGAATATCGACGTTGTGCAATATGGGCCGGTTGGCCTCATAGCAAAAGCTCACGGCGTCAAAGCGAACATCTGCGGGGTGGTCCAGCTGCAGGGTTTGCGCGCCGGGCTTGTCTGCAATTTCTCGCTCACGCTCCAACAGCACAAACATCTTGTCCAGGTCTGTGAGACTTTGCTTGATTTCCCGGTACAGCACGCCTAAAAAGCCCAGCGGTATGTACAGCTGAATCATGAAGGCGTTCACCATGACCAAGTCGCCCAGCGTCAGCGTGCCATCCACCACACCTTGCGTGGCGCGCCACAACATGGAGACCAAGGCCGTTGCAATAATGACTTGCTGCCCGGCGTTCAAGGCACTTAGCGTCGTTTGGCTTTTGATGCGAATCAGACGCAACTGCTCCAGGTTGTCGTTGTAACGGTTGGCCTCAAAACCTTCGTTGTTGAAGTACTTCACTGTCTCGTAATTCAGTAACGCATCAATTGCGCGCGAATGCGCCACAGAGTCAGCCTCGTTCAACGCACGTCTAAACTTGGTGCGCCATTCAGTCACCACCACGGTAAAGCCCACATAGAGCACCAGGGCCAGCACCGTTATCCAGACATAGCCGGCGTCAAACTGGGTGCCCAGAATACTAAGCACCATGGCCACCTCAATGAGTGTGGGCACTATGCTGTAAAGGGAATAAGAGATTAGCGACTGCACGCTGCGCGTACCGCGCTCAATGTCGCGCGTCATACCACCGGTTTGCCGGGCCAGATGAAAACGCAGGCTCAGGCCATGCAAGTGCTCAAACACTTGCAGCGCTATGTGACGGGTTGCCCCCTCGGTGGCTTTGGCAAACACCAGTTCGCGCAGCTCTGTAAACAGCGAGGTGGACAAACGCAGCAAGCCGTAAGCCACAACAAACCAACAGGCACCACCAACAAGGCCTGAGCCGTATCCAGGGGCGCCTGCGGGTCAATGGTCATGGCGTCTACCAGCTGCTTCAGCAGCAGCGGCACACTCACGTTGGCAGCCTTGGCACCCACCATAAAACCCAGCGCAAGCAACACGCGCCACTTGTATTGCCACAGGTATGGCAGCAACTTGCCGAGGGTTTGCCAGTCTGAGCGGTGTGGTTTGTCTGTGGCAGTTTGGGCTTGACCGGCGGCCTGATTGGCCGCGGCTGATGGAGAGGACATATGGCGCATGGTGGCTATTGTCTGCGATGACCTAAACTGCGGGGCTGCTACCCTTAACCGCAACCGATCCGAACCCTATGACAGACGACTCCCGCGCCGCCAACGGCAACCTCGTAACCGAGCTGCCCACCAACCAAGAGCTGGTGCTAAAGGTTATTCCCATGCCCGCCGACTGCAACGCCAACGGCGATATTTTTGGCGGCTGGGTGATGGCGCAAGTGGACTTGGCAGGCTCTGTGCTGCCAGCGCGCGTGGTCAAAGGCCGCATGGCCACCGTGGCGGTGAACGAGTTCATCTTCAAGCAACCAGTGCGCGTAGGCGATATTTTGAGTTTTTACGCCCGCATTGACCGCATAGGCAACACATCCATCAGTGTGGTGGTGGAGTGTTTTGCAGAGCGGTTCAGGTCGCAAGGGCAATTTGTCAAAGTCACACAAGCCACGCTGACTTATGTGGCTATTGATGACCACGGTCGGCCAACGCCTATTGCGCGCTAATCGGCGTTGGGCACTCCGACAGCATGGCAGTTGAGACAGGTTGGCGAACAGGCGTTCACAGCGCCTGGTTACCAGGCAATATACGCATACCCTTTCTCTTGCAGCTCCATCAACGCCGCAGCCCCAACTGTCTCTATTCTTGCCTCGGAAATGATGCGATCAGCACCCCAACCCAGACTTGTTAGTGTGTTGCCGCAGGCCACAAGCTCTACACCATAGTCTTTGGCAAAGCTCACAATGCGCGCGCGGGCTTGGTCTGCAATGGGGCGCTCAGGCTTTGTGGCCAGCAAATGAATGCCGGGGCCAAACGCCACCACGGCCAAGGCCACGTTGTCACCGTACTTCACGACCATTGCGCGCAGTGATGACAGGATGTGCTCTATGTACTCGGGCTCGGCCTGGTTCACCTGGTAAACCATTTTGTGCTGTGGAGGGTCCCCCGGAAAGCGCATCGCGTCATCCGCTGCGCCTGCCTTCTGCGCGGACGCAAACACGCCGCCCAATAGCGCTAAAGCGGCGACTTTGAGACTGTTTCTTTTGCTGCTCATAGGCATCCCCCTTGTTGGTAGTTATCCTCACAAATTATGAGGTTATTCATGGTGTTGCGATGTGGTTTGGAACCTAGGCGACAAGTCATAGGGCCAACCCCAAGTGTCAAGAATACACGCAAGCTTTAGGCTTGCGCACACATTAATTTTCGCTCCCACCAGCACACGCAACAGCACAGAGGGCTCATCTTGGACTTTTTGCAACTCTTAATCAGCGGCATTGCGCAGGGCTGTATTTACGGCCTGATTGCTCTTGGCTTTGTGCTGATTTACAAGGCCACAGAAACCGTTAGTTTTGCCCAGGGCGACTTGATGATGGTGGGCGCGTTTGGCGGCTTTATTGCCATGAGTGCGCTGGGCTTTCCGTTTTGGCTGGCTGGCCTCAGCGCCGTCATTGGCATGGCCTTGTTTGGTTACAGCCTTGAGCGCTTGGTGATCAGGCCTATTTTGGGCCAGCCCGCATTCTCTATCGTCATGCTCACCATAGGCGTGGGCTACATTCTGCGCGGCCTCATCACCATGATTCCCGTCATTGGCACCGAGACCCATACGCTGGATGCACCGTATGCCAACGAGGTGTTCAATATCGGCGACCTGGTTATTGGCGCAGAGCAGCTGGTGGTGATTGGCTGCACAGGCTTGTTGTGTGCCGCCTTGTTTGCTCTGTTCAAGTATTCCAAGCTGGGCATTGCCATGCAGGCCGCGTCTCAAAACCAGCTGGCCGCCTACTACATGGGCATACCGGTCAAGCGCATCAATGGTCTGGTATGGGGCTTGGCCGCTGCGGTGGCTGCCATTGCTGGCCTGTTGCTGGCCCCCATTACCTTTGTACACGCCAACATGGGCTTTATTGGTCTCAAGGCGTTTCCAGCGGCAGTGGTAGGTGGTTTTGGCAGCTTGCCAGGGGCCATTGTGGGTGGCTTGATTATTGGCCTGGTTGAGGCCATGGCAGGTTTTTACCTGGCCGAAGGCTTTAAAGACATTGCGCCCTACATCGTGGTGTTACTCATGCTGGTACTCAAACCCAACGGTTTGTTTGGCGAACAGCTGCGTAAAAAGGTGTAGGCACACCAGCGCCCTGCCCTCGCCCCTGATAACCCCCATTTAAAAACGACTCGCCCATGCGCTTTCTATTTAAAACAGACTACGACCAGGACATACGCTTGGCCAAACACAGCGGCCACGTCTTTTGGTACAGCTCACTTGGCGTGTTGTTGGTCATGGCCCCCTGGTTGTTTGACGAGTACTGGCTGGCCCAGTTGTCATTTATCCTGATCTACGCCATTGTGGGACTGGGCCTGATGGTGCTGGCTGGTTTTACAGGTCTGTTCTCGTTGGGCCATGCAGCGTTTTTGGGCGTTGGCGCTTACACGCAAGCTATCTTGGTGAACGCAGGTGTGCCTTTTACGTTGGCCCTATTGGGCGCAGCATCGCTGTCGGCCTTGGTGGGCGTGGTGGTGGCGATGCCGGCGCTGCGGGTCAAGGGCATTTACCTGGGCATGGCCACGCTGGCGTTGGGCTTTATCCTGGAAGAGGTCTTTGCCCGCTGGGAACACATGACAGGCGGCAACTCTGGCTTGTTTGTGAACGCGCCCGAGTTTTTGGGCACCACCATAGACACCGCAGGTGGTTTTTACTTCATCTGTCTGGCCATCACCGTGCTGGCAACCTTGGGCGTACTCAATTTGCTGCGCTCACCGACCGGACGCGCCTTTGTCGCCATACGCGACTCTGAAATTTCCGCCCAAAGCATGGGCATTCACCTGGCCAGCTACAAAACGCTGTCGTTTGCCATTTCTGCTGCATTGGCCGGTATTGGCGGCGCCTTGTACGCACACAAAATTCAATTTTTAACGCCAGACCAATTCAGCATCATCCAGTCTATCGACTTGCTACTCATGGTGGTGATTGGTGGCCTGGGCTCTGTACATGGAGCGTTTTTTGGCGCCATCTTCCTCATCTCCATGCCACAGATGATTGCCCTGGGCAAAGACTACCTGCCTGACAGCATTGCCCAGGCGCCCGGCCTCACAGCTGCCGTTTACGGCATGTTTTTGGTGGGGTTTGTCTTATTCGAGCCCATGGGGTTGTACGGACGGTGGCTCAAGATTCGCACCTACTTCCAGTTGTTTCCTTTCTACAGACGGGGGATGTTCAAGCGCCAAAAGAGCTTCCAGAAATCTGACCGTTTGAAGTGAGCACCACATGACAGATACAACTTCAAACCCACACCAACAAATGGCCACTGGCGACGATATCTTGATGTCAGCGCGCAACTTAAGCGTGCGCTTTGGTGGCGTGGTTGCCGTAGACAACGTGAGCTTTGATGTGAAGCGCGGCGAGGTGTTCACCCTCATTGGACCTAACGGCGCGGGCAAAACAACGGTGTTCAACCTCATCAGCCGCATCTACACGCCAACTGCCGGAGAAATTGAATACTTCGGGCGCCATCAGCAATGCATGCTGACCAGCCAGCCAGCACACAAGGTGGCGAGTATGGGCATTGCGCGCACCTTCCAGAATATTGAGCTGTTTGAACACGCCTCGGTGTTGCAAAACCTGCTCATTGGCAGGCACACCCACAAGCGCACGGGTTTTTGGGCAGAGACATTCTTTACCAAGAGCGTGCGCACAGCAGAAATCGAGTCGCGCTACAAAATTGAGCAAGTCATTGAGCTACTCGACTTGCAGCACTACCGCGACACACTGGTAGCAGGCTTGCCCTATGGCGTGCGCAAAGTGGTAGAGCTGGCCCGCGCCCTTTGTACAGAGCCAGAGCTGCTGCTGCTGGACGAGCCGTCATCTGGCTTGAACGTTGAAGAAACCGAAGACATGGCGTTTTGGATTGGTGACATTCAGCAAGAGCTGGGCATTACCGTGCTGATGGTTGAACACGACATGACCTTGGTCTCTAAAGTGTCTGACCGCGTCCTGGCCATGGCACAAGGCGCAGAACTGGCCAGCGGCACGCCGCGCGAGGTACAGACCCACCCCGGCGTGATTGAGGCTTATTTGGGCACCGTAGACGATGTATCAGGCTTGCGCCGAAATGGGCCCAACGCCAATGCACACACCGCATCTTCAGGAGAGCCGTCATGAGCGTACCGGTATCAGACGACGCCGTGTTGCAGCTGCTCAACGTTGAGAGCGCCTACGGCCCCATTAAAGCCATCAGGGGTGTGAGCCTGCAAGTACGCCGGGGCGAAATTGCAACGGTACTGGGCTCAAATGGTGCGGGCAAAACGACTATTCTTAAAACCATCTCGGGCATTATTGATCCGCGCAAAGGCTCTATTACCTTCAAAGGTGAGTCCATCACGGCCAAAGACCCCGCCTTTATTGTGCAAAGCGGTTTGTGCCATGTGCCTGAAGGGCGCGAGGTATTTCCACTGCTGTCGATTCGCGACAACTTGTTGATGGGGGCCTTCACGCGCACCGACAAGGACGGCGTGGCGCGCGACCTTGAGACCGTGTTCAACTACTTCCCCATATTGCGCGAGCGCGCCACGCAGGACGCGGGCTTGCTCTCGGGTGGCCAACAGCAAATGCTGGCTATTTCACGCGCACTCATGGCCAACCCCGACCTGATATTGCTGGACGAGCCCAGCCTGGGACTGTCGCCCAAACTCACCAAAGAAATTTTCGAGATTGTCGTCAAGATCAACCGCGACCGCGGCACCACCATTTTGCTGGTTGAGCAAAACGCCAATATGGCACTCAACGCAGCCGACTATGGCTACGTGCTTGAAAACGGCCGCATTGTGATGGAGGACACCTGCGCCAACTTGCGCGAAAAAGACGATATCAAAGAGTTTTACCTGGGCTTGAAAGAAGCCGGTGTGCGTGAAGAACGACGCTGGAAGAAAAAGAAAAACTGGCGCTAAGCCTGCGCACGCGCCAGCCACACCCCTTAAAGCCCAGTAACGACCAAGCAAAAAGACTTATGAGCAACTTGTGGAACACCCAAGCCAACGCACCCTGTCATGACATCGTGCTGGAAGGCGACACCATCCCAGCCCTGTTCTGGAACGCCGTGGCACAACGCGCCAACAACACATGGCTGCGCGAAAAAGACCTGGGCATTTGGAACAGCTGGACATGGGCCCATGCGGGTGAAGAGGTTGAGCTACTGGCCCATGGCCTGGTATCTATTGGGCTGGAGCCCAAGGCTTGCGTGTCTATTTTGGCCAACACCCAGGTGAAATGGGTGCTGGGCGACTTGGCGGTGTTATGCGCCGGCGGCGTGTGCAATGGCATTTACCCCACCGATGCGGCTGAACAGGTGCGATATTTGTGCGCAGACTCAAAGACCCGCGTACTGATTGTTGAAGACGAAGAGCAGCTGGACAAGGTCTTGCAAACGCGTGACCAGTTGCCTGACTTGCTCAAAATTGTGGTGATGGACATGAAGGGCTTGCGCAAGCTCGCCGATCCACAAGTCATGAGCTGGCAAGACTTGCGTGATGCAGGTGTGGCCCACCGCAGCGCCCACCCAGGTGTGGTTAAAGCGCGCTCCGAAGCGGTCAAGCCAGGCGACTTGGCCATTTTGGTGTACACCTCGGGCACCACCGGAAAGCCCAAGGGCGGCATGCACAGCAACCACGGTCTGGTATTCAGCGTGCGCGGCTATAACACGCTCATTGCACAGTGGCCCAGCGACCAGCGTATGCGTATGTGCTTTTGCCGCTTTGCCACATTGCCGAGCGCATTGGCGGCGAGTACTTCTCGTTGTACACAGGCAGCGTGCTGAACTTTGTAGAAAACCCGGAAACCGTGCCTGAAAATGTGCGCGAGATTGCACCGACCGTTTTTACAGCCGTGCCACGCGTGTGGGAAAAGTTCTACTCTGCAGTGATGATCGCCATCAAAGAGTCCAGCAAGCTGCAGCAAATCACCTATGCATGGGGCGTTGGCGTGGGTGCGCAAATTGCCGACCTGGTATTGGCGGGCAAGCCAGTGAGCATGGCCCTCAAAGTCAAATTCACCCTGGCACGCTGGCTGGCACTGAACAACGTGCGTCGCCTGATAGGCATTCACAATGCGCGGTTCCTCGTCACCGGTGCGGCGCCTATCTCACCTGACCTGGTGCGCTGGTACTTGAGTTTGGGTGTGCCCATGCTAGAGGTATGGGGCATGACAGAGACCTGCGGTGCGTCTACGGGCAACTCAGTTGATCGCATCAAGCCAGGCAGCATAGGCCCCGCGTGTCACTTCAACCAAGTCAAAATTGACGAGGCCACGGGTGAAATTTTGGTTAAGGGTGACAACGTCTTTATGGGTTACCTCAACCTGCCCGAGAAAACCGCAGAAACCTTCACCGAAGACGGCTGGCTTAAAACCGGCGATGTGGGCTCTGTGGATGAGGACGGGTTTTTCCGGATCACAGACCGGATGAAAGACATCATCATTACAGCTGGCGGTAAAAATGTAACGCCCAGCGAGTGGGAAAACGAGTTGAAGTTCTCCCCCTATGTGACAGATGCCGTTGTGATTGGAGACGCCAGGGCCTACCTCACGGTCATCATCATGATTGACCAGGAAAACGTAGAGAAATTTGCCCAGGACAACGACGTGCCATTTAGCAACTACGCCAGCCTTACCAGGGCTGAGCCCATACAAGCCTTGATAAAAAAGGAAATTGACGCGGTGAACAACAAATTTGCGCGCGTTGAACAGATCAAAAAATTCTTCCTGTTGGCAACGCAGCTCACCGCCGAAGACGATGAGCTAACGCCCACCATGAAACTCAAACGTAAATTGGTACAAGAGAAATACGCGGCTCAAATCGAAGCCATGTACCAATAAACGTCATCGCCAGCTTGCAACTGCGACTTTTTTCTGCTTTTACAACACGCACCCATAAGGAGACAACGCGTATGACCCGTAAAACAACCTGGCGCAAAAACGCCACCATGCTCGCCAGCATGGCTCTTATTGCCTCTAGCGCCATGGCGTCACAAGGCGTTACCAAAAACGAAATTGTGCTGGGCTCCATCCAGGACTTGTCTGGTCCTATCGCTGGCTTTGGCAAGCAGATTCGCCAAGGCATGCAGCAACGCGTAGACGAAGCCAACGAGTTGGGCGGCATCAACGGCCGCACCATCACACTCAAGTTTGAAGACTCTGGCTACGACCCTAAAAAGGCGGTCTTGGCTGCGCAAAAGCTGGTCAACCAAGACAAGATTTTTGCCATGCTTGGTCACATCGGTACTGCCACCAACATGGCCGCCATGCCGGTGCAGTTTTCCAAAAACGTCATCAACTTCTTCCCGGTAACCGCGGCGAGACAAATGTACGAGCCCTTTCACCGCCTGAAATACGCATTTGCCGCACCCTACTACGACCAGATGCGCATTACGGCCCCCATGCTGGCCCAACAGAAAAACGCCACCAAGGTGTGCGCCATGTACCAAGACGACGACTTTGGCACTGAAGTGCTAGAAGGCGCCAAAGACGGCATGGCCGATATCGGTCGCAAGCTGGACGTGATCACTTCGTACAAGCGTGGCGCAACAGACTTTGCATCACAAATGCAAAAGTTGGCCTCGGAAAAGTGCGACATGGTGGTCATGGGCACACTCATACGCGAGACCATTGGCGGCATTGCAACGGCACGTCGCCTGGGCTTTAACCCTGTGTTTTTGGGCTCAAGCGGCGCCTACACCGACTTGATACACAAGCTGGGCGGAAAAGCCATGAATGGCTTGTATGCGGCCATGTCTGTACAAAACCCCTACCTGGATGACGCCTCACAGCCCATTCGTTTTTGGGCCCAAAAGTACAAGACCCAATTCAATGACGATCCAACCGTGTTCTCTGCCTACGGCTACTCACTGGTCAACTCATTCCTGGCTGCTGCAGAGAAGGCAGGCCCCAACCTCAACACAGACAGCTTCATCAAGGTGATGGATAGCATGACCATCCCACCCGACATCTTCGGCAGCGCCGAGATGACGTTTGGCCCCAAGAAGCGCTTGGGCAGCAACGCCACGCGCTTGTCAGTGCTGGAAAACGAGCGTTGGAAAGTGGTGTCTGAGTACATGACGTTGAAGCCCTAACGCTTCGCGTCGCCTCACAAAAAAGCCACCTGCAATCACGCAGGTGGCTTTTTTTTGCCGTGCATTGCGTCCCGTATTCAAGAGACGATATAGGAGCCGCTACCCGCAGACAGCAAACGGCCGTCTTCACCTAAAAACTCCATACGCGTAGAGGCCACACGCGAGCCCAAACGCAGCGTTGTAGCGCTCAGCGTAAACCGCTCGCCAATGCCGGGGCGCAAATAGTCCACCCGCAAATCTATGGTGCCCAAACGGGCAAAGCGCTGCAGCCGACCAGCAATGGACTCATCGCAGTAACGCCCACCAATGGCTCCCATCACCGCAATACCCCCCATGGCATCGAGAGCCGCACTGATAACGCCGCCGTGTATACGGTTGTACTCAAAATGGCCTATGAAGTCCGGCTTCATGGTCATGGTGGCCGTTGCGTTGTCGGGCGTCAAACTTTGTATCTTGAGACCCAGCACACGGTTGAAGACAATTTTTTCTTCGGAAATAACACGTACACCCTCAATAAACTCTGGCTCAAGTGTGACTATGGGTTTGGACTGCGACATAGGTAGACGGACAATAAGAAAATGCCAGTGTAGCCATGGCAAGACCCAAACCCGCTCGCCTTGGCGACAAGCTGGCCTGCACCTGTCTAAACCTGTACAACTTGCAGGGGCCACCCACTGGGGAATAAGTCTGCGGCCCAAGCAGTGGGCCACGGCTTGTGCCCTTAGACTAAGGGGGCTGATATCGCATGTTGGCGCCGTTTTCGCAACCTCTTTTAACTATTTGTGCTGTCCACCAGCGCCCTGTTTCCATGACCTTATACCTGTTGGCCTTTGTGATTGGCCTTGCCCTATTGGTGATGAGCGCCGACAAATTTGTAGATGGCGCCGCTGCCATTGCCAACCACTACGGCATGTCGCCACTGCTCATAGGCATGGTCATCGTGGGTATTGGCACCTCTGCGCCCGAGATGGTGGTGTCTGCCTTTGCCGCACTCAACAACAACCCAGGCTTGGCGCTGGGCAATGCCTACGGCTCAAACATCAGCAACATCGCATTGATTCTGGGTATCACTGCACTGATCAGTCCCATTCCTGTTCAATCGCAGGTGCTGCGCAAAGAACTGCCCATACTCACATTTGTCACACTGTTGGCTGGCTTTCAGCTGCTTGACGGCCACTTGAGCGCCATGGACGCGTGGGTACTGGTGGCCACATTGGTGGTTGTGATGTTTTGGCTCATTCGCCAAAGCATGGGCAGCACAGGCGACGAGATGTCACAAGCTGCAGTTGAAGAGGCTGGCGAACACCATATGCCAGCACAAAAAGCCTGGTTGCTGGTCATAGGCGGCCTGGTTGTGATGATGGCCAGTTCCAGAACCCTGGTATGGGGCGCCGAGAACATGGCCAAAGCCTTTGGCGTCAGCGATTTAGTCATTGGTCTGACCGTAGTCGCCATTGGCACCTCACTGCCAGAGCTGGTGTCATCGGTCATTGCTGCGCGCAAGCAACAACACGCGCTGGCCTTGGGCAACATATTGGGCTCCAACCTGTTCAACACCTTGGGCGTTGTGGGCATAGCAGGTGCTATTACGCCTGCTGTCGTAGACCCGTCCCTCATGACACGCGACTTCCCCGTGATGCTGTTGCTCACGCTGTCATTGTTTGTGGTGGGTATGGGGTTTAAAGGCAAACCTGGCCGCATCAACAAGCCTGAGGGGGCTTTATTGGTATTGGCCTATGCGGGATACATGGGGTATTTGCTGTTGACTGCGATTTAAAAGTCAAGGCTTTGCAAGGTGCCCATTCAGCGCAAGCGGCAGTCACACCAGCTTTGATCTGGTGTGACGGGTGGTGCGCTACGCCATGCTTAAACCGCTGAAAAATCAGGCTTGCGCTTGTCCATAAAGGCAGCAAACGCCTCTTTGGCTGCAGGCTCGCCCAGCATGCGACCAAAGCTGGCGCCCTCTTCCTGCATCACCTTGAGCACCTGTGCTTGTTGACCCATTTTCATCAGGCGCTTGGTCTCCACCAACGAGCTCAAGGGTTTTTTAGCCAACTTGTTCGCTTGAGCATGCGCATAAGTCGCAGCCTCAGTCGGCGCAAGCACGCGATTGACCAAGCCCACTTCAAGTGCCGCCTCGGCCATAAACGGCTCACCCATCAGCAAGGCTTCTGCAGCGCGGTGGTAGCCAAACATCTGTGGCATCAGCAAGCTAGATGCACCCTCTGCACACAAGCCCAAGTTCACAAAGGGCGTTGAGAACGCGGCGTTGTCGCCGGCGTACACCAGATCGCAATGCAGCAGCATGGTGGTGCCAATGCCTACGGCTGGGCCACACACACAGGCCAGCAATGGCTTGGGGAATGTGGCAATGCCTTGCAGAAAACGAAACACCGGGGCGTCGTTACCGGCTGGTGGCTTGTTTAGAAAGTCTTCAATGTCGTTACCAGCACTGAATATGGTCTCACTGCCTTGTATCAGCATCACGCGACAAGCGGCATCGTTGGCACCCGCCTCAATGGCGTCGGCCATGAGGGCGTACATGTCTGAGGTGATGGCGTTTTTGCGGGCTACGCGGTTGATGGTGATGGTGGTAACACCAGCCTCTGAGGCCACCAAGATATCGGACATAACAACAGTCTCCTTGTAATGTGTTGTGTGATTAAACACGCTCAAAAATACCAGCAGCACCTTGGCCCATGCCAACGCACATGGTGACCATGCCGTATTTCAACTGTTTGCGCTGTAACGCATGTACCACTGTGGCCGAGCGGATAGCACCTGTGGCACCCAGCGGGTGTCCCAACGCAATGGCGCCCCCCATGGGGTTGACCTTGGCCGGGTCAAGCCCCAAGGTATTGAGCACAGCCAATGACTGCGCGGCAAACGCCTCGTTCAGTTCAATCCAGTCCAGGTCGTCTTGCTTCAAGCCGGCTGCCTTGAGTGCCGCTGGAATGGCCTCAATGGGGCCAATGCCCATGATGTGCGGTGGCACACCACGGCTGGCGTAGCCCACAAAACGTGCCAGTGGCGTCAAGCCAAAACGTTTTAGCGCAGCCTCGCTAACAATCAGCAACGCACCTGCACCATCTGATGTTTGAGAGCTGTTGCCTGCTGTCACGCTGCCACGCGCGGCAAATACGGTGCGCAACTTGGCCAAGCCTTCCAGGCTGGTATCCGGGCGTACGCCTTCGTCAATGTCTGCCACACGCTGGGCAATAGACACCTCGGCAGTATCCAGGTTGACACAGCGCTGCTGCACGGTGACCGGCGTGATCTCATGTTTGAACTCGCCAGCGGCCATGGCCACCATGGCGCGTTGATGCGACTGCAAGGCAAACGCGTCTTGCGCCTCACGGCTGACCTTCCATTGCTGCGCTACTTTCTCAGCGGTCAAGCCCATGCCGTAAGCAATGCCATAGTCATCCACGTTGTCCACGTTGGCAAACACGCTTGGCGACAAGGACGGCGCGTTACCCATCATAGGCACCATGCTCATGCTCTCTACGCCGGCAGCAATCATCACGTCGGCCTCGCCCACGCGAATGCGGTCAGCCGCCATTTGCACAGCACTCAGGCCCGATGCGCAAAAACGGTTGACCGTAATACCGCCCACGCTTTTGGGCAAGCCCGCCAGCACCGTTGCAACGCGTGCCACATTCAGACCTTGCTGGGCTTCTGGTATGGCGCATCCTGCAATCACGTCTTCAATGGCGGCTGGGTCCAGGCCTGGGGCTTGTGCCACAACGGCACGCAGCACATGTGCCAGCAAATCGTCCGGGCGTGTGTGAGCGAAGTAGCCTTTGTGTGAGCGGCCAATGGGCGTGCGTGTGGCCGCAACAATGTAGGCGTCTTGTAGTTGTTTCATGTTGTGTTGTCCTGCCTGATTAGTTACGCAATGGTTTGCCAGTCGACAGCATGCCCATGATGCGCTCCTGCGTTTTGGGGTTGGCCAGCAATGCGCCAAACGCACGACGCTCCAAGGTCATGAGGTATTCCTCGGTCACCAAAGTGCCTGCGTCCACATCACCGCCGCACATCACGTTGGCGATTTCGCGCGCAATGTGAAAGTCGTAAGCGCTGACAAAACCACCGTCCCGCATGTTGATGAGCTGGCCCAAAATAGTGGCCACACCGCTTCTTCCTGCCACTTTGAACTGGCGCTTGGCTGGCGGCCTGTAGCCTGCATCGGCCATTGCTTGCGCCTGACCCAAAGCCACATACAACAACTCGTCCTTGTTCAACACCACCGTGTCTGATGCACTCAAGTAGCCCAGGTCCTGGCTCTCAAGCGCGCTGGTGCCGACCTTGGCCATGGCCGCAGCGGTAAAGCCCTCAGTCAAAAACGGCAACAAATCGGTGCCCGTAGACAACTGGGCGTTTTCTGCGGCGCGGCGCGCCAAGTAAGTCAGGCCACCAGCGCCTGGCACCAGGCCCACACCAACCTCTACCAGACCCATATAACTCTCAAGTGCGGCCACGCGCTTGGCGCTGTACACCGCCAACTCGCAGCCACCGCCCAGGGCCAGGCCCGCCACAGCTGCTACAACGGGTACTTGTGCATAGCGAATGGCCAGCATGACGTTTTGCAACTCATGCTCGACCGCATCAATCGCATCCAGACCTCCCACCATGAAGCCGGGCAACATGGCCTGCAAGTCAGCACCGGCACTGAATGGACCTGAGCCCGTCCAGATCACCATGGCGTCGTAACTGCTTTCTGCGGTTTGCACGCCTTGCAACAAGCCCTCTGCCACTTGTGGGCTGATGGCGTGCATTTTGGTTTTGATACTGGCGATCAACACAGCAGGGGCATGGGCATGTGTCCACAAACGAATGGCCTCGTCCTCAAACACAGTGTTACCCGCGCTGGTGTAGGGCACAGCGCCGTCCCCCAGGAATGACTCCGGGAACAACTGCCTACCCAGAACCGGTAGCGCAGCCTTTGGCTCAAACGCACCACTGGCAGGGTTCCATGAGCCTTGTGGCGTGTGTACACCACCGGCCTTGGCGACAGGGCCGTCAAACACCCATTTGGGCAGGGGTGTGTTGCACAGCGCCTTGCCCGCATCAATGTCTTCTTGCACCCACTGGGCCACCTGCAACCATCCCGCCTCTTGCCACAGCTCGAAGGGGCCTTGCTTCATGCCAAAGCCAAAACGCATACAAGCATCCAAATCCCTTGCGGTGTTGGCAATATGCTCTAGATGAATGGCCGCGTAATGAAAGCCGTTGCGCAAAATAGCCCACAAAAACTGACCCTGCACGCCCGTGCTGTTGCGCAGCAACGCCAGACGCTCGTGGGCAGGGCGCTTGAGCATGCGGGCATACACCTCGTCTGCCTTTTGGCCACCTGGCACATAGTCGTTGGCCTGCGCATCAAATCGCAATACATCGCGGCCCTGCTTTTTGTAAAAGCCTGCCTTGGTCTTTTGGCCCAAGCGCCCATTTGCGATCAACAGCTCCAGGGCTTTGGGTGTGGCGAAGTGCGGGTAAAACGGGTCAGACTGCTGGTCCAGGTTGTCTTGCAGCGTCTTCATGACGTGGGCCAACGTGTCCAAGCCCACGACGTCTGCCGTACGGAAAGTGCCCGAGCTGGCGCGGCCCAGCTTTTTACCGGTGAGGTCATCCACCACGTCGTAAGTGAGTCCAAACTTTTCGGCTTCAGCAATGGTGGCCAGCATGCCAGCAGTGCCCACACGGTTGGCAATGAAGTTGGGCGTGTCTTTGGCGCGCACCACCGACTTGCCCAGCACCGTCGTTGCAAAGTGTTCCAGGTTATCCAGTACCTCGGCGCCAGATGAGGGGGTGGGAATAATTTCCACCAGGCTCATGTAGCGCGGTGGGTTGAAAAAATGCACGCCGCAAAAGCGGCTGGCCAGCTCAGGTGGCAGCGGTGCGCCCAACGCTGAAATAGACAAACCCGATGTGTTGGTCGCCAATATGGCGTGCTTGGCCAGCTTGGGAGCAATGCGCTCATACAGCGCGTGCTTCCAATCCATACGCTCTGCAATGGCCTCAATGACCAAGTCACACTCGCGCAACAGCTTGAGGTGATCGTCGTAGTTGGCCGGTGTGATGAGCGCAGCATCTGCGGCGCGCCCCAGTGGCGCGGGCTTTTGTTTGACCAAAGCAGCAATGGCTTTTTTGGCAACGGCGTTTTTATCTGTGCCCTCTTTGGGCGGCAAGTCAAACAGCACCACGGGCACACGGGCGTTGACCAGGTGCGCTGCAATTTGCGCACCCATCACGCCGGCGCCCAATACAGCGACCTTGCGAATTTGAAACCTAGACATGCTCATCCTTCAATGTTCTGCGGCTGTGCTTACTCAACACGAATCCATGTTTGCGTACGGCCCAGCAGTGGCATACCGATGTAGCCACGCACTTCCAGCTTGGCGCCGCCGTCAATGGGGGTTAGACGTACCGTGTAGGTTTTGCCTTTTTGTGGGTCCAGGATGTCGCCGCCATCCCACAAGCCGTCGTTGGTAACGCTTTTGGTGACCCCACGAATGATGTCCATGCCAACAATCATTTGGCCTTTGCGCTCATCGGTGCACAAGTCGCAAGTGGGGCTTGAGTCGGGGCCTGGGTTCAAGGCCTTTTCTACTGTGCCTGTAAACACGCCGTCTACCTCAACAATACGCACCAACGATTTTTCTGCACCAGTTTCGTCGTCAATGGTTTTCCAAAGCCCAACAGGCGTTACCTGCGCACTGGCCAAACCGGGCAGCACCAAGGCGGCGCCTGCCAGCGCCAATAGCGCCAACATAAAGCGCAGGCGTGTACGCTGTGCTGCCGGCACTGGGGCCTCTTGAACCTGGGCTATTGCTTGCACAATCTGATTTGTCTGTTTAGTCATGTTGTAGTCCTCTTAGGCCAAAGCGGCGTCTGTATCCATCAATACGGCGGTGCTGGCACGGGCCGTACGCATCAGTGAAGCGGTCTCTGGGAATAGTTTGGCAAAGTAAAAACGCGCCGTTTGCAGCTTGCCTTGGTAGAAGGGGTCTGTGTTGCCCGCCGCGATCTCGCGCAGGGCAACTTGCGCCATGCGTGCCCAGAAGTAACCAAACACCAGGTGGCCTGCTACACGCAAGTAGTCCACCGCTGCAGAGCCCACAACATCTGGGTTTTGGAAGGCCTTGAAGCCAACCTCTGTGGTGAACTTGGTCATCTGGTCGGCAAGGTATGCCAGCGGATTAATAAACTCGGCCATTTGCTCGTTCACACCCTCTTCCTTAATGAGGGCTTCAATGTTTTTGCCAAACTTCTTAAGCGTCGCGCCCTGGTTGCCCAAGACTTTGCGGCCCAGCAAGTCCAGGCTTTGTATGGTGTTGGTACCCTCGTAGATCATGTTGATACGTGCGTCACGCACATACTGCTCCATGCCCCACTCTTTGACGTAACCGTGGCCGCCAAACACTTGCATGCAATGCGATGTGGCTATCCATGCATTGTCTGTAATAAACGCTTTCACAATGGGTGTCAGCAAGGCCAGCACTTCGCCAGAGTCTTTCTTGACTTTCTCGTCCGGGTGGCTTATTTCGCGGTCAATCAGCAATGAGCAAAACAATGACAAGGCACGACCGCCCTCGGCGTAGGCCTTGGCCGTGAGCAGCATCTTGCGCACATCGGGGTGCACGATGATGGGGTCAGCGGGCAAGTCTTTGGCTTTCACGCCGGTCAGGCTACGCGACTGCACGCGGTCTTTGGCATAGGCCAGCGCGTTTTGATATGCCACCTCGGTCAGCCCCAGTGACTGCATGCCCACGCCAATGCGCGCGGCGTTCATCATCACAAACATGGCCGCCAAACCTTTGTTGGGCTGGCCCACCATAGAGCCCACAGCGCCGTCCAGTGTCATTTGGCAAGTGGCGTTGCCATGTATACCCATCTTATGCTCCAGGCCTGAGCAAAACACAGCATTGCGCTCACCCAGGCTGCCGTCTGCGTTGACAGTGAACTTGGGCACCACAAACAAGCTAATGCCTTTGCTGCCCGCTGGCGCATCGGGCAGGCGCGCCAACACGAGGTGCACGATGTTGTCGGACAAGTCGTGCTCACCCGAGCTGATGAAAATTTTGTTACCGGTGATTTTGTAGCTGCCGTCGGCTTGTGGTTCTGCCTTGGAGCGCAGCATGCCCAAGTCTGTGCCGCAATGGGGTTCTGTCAGACACATGGTGCCTGTCCACTCGCCACTGACCATCTTGGGCAGGTACATGGCTTGCTGCTCGGGCGTGCCGTGTGCGTGCAAGGCCTCGTAAGCGCCGTGTGTCAGGCCTGGGTACATGGTCCAGGCTTGGTTGGCGCTGTTGAGCATTTCGTAAAAACACTGGTTGACCGTCAAGGGCAAGCCTTGGCCACCAAATGCTGGGTCACAACTCAGCGCAGCCCAACCGCCTGCAATGTATTGCTTGTAAGCATCCTTGAAACCGTCGGGCGCTTTGACTTCGTGGGTGTCGCGGTTCAGCGTACAGCCCTGCTCGTCTCCCGAAATGTTCAGTGGAAACAGTACCTCAGACGCAAACTTGCCACCCTCTTCCAACACCGCATTAATGGTGTCTTTGTCAACCTCGGCATGCGCGGGCATGGTCGAAAATTCTTGTTCTACTGCAAAGACTTCGTGCAACAAAAACTGCATGTCACGAACAGGTGGGTTGTACTGGGGCATGTGAACTCCTTTAGAAAAACAGGTGGTGTGATTGCGGTGATGAACCCGGCAGCTGCTAGGCCGAGTAGCGCTCAAGCATGCTGGCAAAGCCCATCTTGGCGCGCTGTATGGCGTCTTGCGCTTTTAGAAAGCGCGCTTGATAGTGCAAGGTCAAAATAAGACCATGAATTTCGAATGTGATTTGCTGATCTTCAATGGCAGCGTCTAATTCACCCGTGGCTTTGGCATAGGCCACGGCACGGTTCATGGCGGCCAACCATGTTTGCACAGAGTCCGCCAGCGCCTCACGCACTGGGCCTACACGGTCTTCAAACTCAATGGCGCCACTGATATACAAACAGCCTTGGTCAATTTCCACAGCGGTGCGCTGCATCCAGTTGTCGAACAAAGCCTGCAAGCGCGCCAAGCCTCTTTTGTGCGTCAGCGCCGGGAAAAAAACCTCTTCCTCAAAGCGCATGTGGTACTCGCGCACCACAGACACTTGTAATTCTTCACGCGAGCCAAAGTGGGCAAATACACCCGACTTGCTCATGTGCATGACCTCGGCCAAAGCACCAATGCTCAAGCCTTCCAAGCCGATTTGTGTGGCCAAGCCCAAGGCGGCGTCAACAATGGCGGCTTTGGTCTGCTGGCCCTTGAGAGAATTTTTAGGTCGGCGCTTGCCCGCCTCAACCTCATGGGCAGCAGGCTGTGGGGCACGGCTCTTGCTCACACGCGCCACCGCCGCGTCTGTGCTGAGACGCTTGGAGGCGTGCTTTGGCGCATCTGTGCCGGACTGCAACAACGTGGACATGATGGGCTTGGACCTTGCAAAATAAAAACGAACGTTCGTGCTATTTTGCATTAAAAACCACGCCCGTGCCAATCCCCAGCAACAATTCAGCGTATTTTTAACAGCGACACTGGCACACGCATCTCACACGGCCTGCGTGAGAACAGGCCAGTGGTTCACAGTTCAGGGTTTGAAACAAACCGATCAAGTCTTGCTCTTGCGACTTGGGCTTGTTCAAGTCGAGATGGTCTTTAATGTGGTTGATATGTTGCTCCATGAGCTGGTGCGCCAAATCACCGTCGCCGGTTCTAAACGCTTGCAGCAGCCCAGCATGCTCATCATCGCGGCAGTTATTGACGCCAGTATGTCCAAACATACCAATGATTAAGGAAGAGCGCGCCACCAAATCTTTGACCGTACGCAGCATTACCGCGTTGTCCGCGATTTGAGCCAACGCGGTGTGAAACTGACCGGAAAGCGTAATAGCCTCGCGCCGGTTACCTGTTTTGTGCGCCTCTGTCTCTTTGTGCAAATGACGCTCAAGGGCTGCAATGTCCTTGGCCTTGGCATTGCCCACAGCGATTTTGGCCAACGACGGTTCGACCAGCAAACGGGATTGAAATACATCGCGCGCTTGCTTGGCGGTTGGCCGGGCAACGAAGGCACCACGGTTTGGCAACAAGTCAACCAGCTCACGGTTGGCCAGCAACAACAGGCTGCGACGGATGCGCATACGCCCAACGCCAAATGCTTTGCACATTGCAGCCTCGGACAACTTGGTACCTGGCGCCAACCGTTGATCAATGAGCGCAGCATACACACGCTCGACAATCATTTCTTCTTCTTCTTGATCAGTTTTGGCCATACGGAATATTACCTTTTCTTTGTGCACCAACTGCAACACACTGCACCAGCGGTGTGCGGCATCACAAAATGGCACCAATCCGGTGCTAAATGGTTAACGATTCAGTGTGCTGCGAGCATTCTGACACCCAGCAATTGTTGCTCCTGTATGCACAGGAGCAACAAAACAGTGAGCCCTGAAGACGGCGATTTACACACGATGCGAGGCGCTCCCTACGCTATCGGGCCTGAATGTTGCTGTAGTGATTTGTGGCTGTTAACAATTCAAGGGAAAACCCTCTGGTTTTTATTGTTAACAATCCACACAATTGTGCTTCCAACTTAGCGGTTGTAACCAGCCGGGCCGAAGTTGGCTGTGCATTCATTCAGTGACCTTTTAGAAAGACCCTCAACATGAAAAAACGTAACTTTTTAAAGACAACCGCGTTGGCCAGCTTAGCCTCACTGACGGTAGCCAGCGCAGCTTGGGCAGCCAACCCTGTGCTGAAAATTGGCTTTGTTGGCGTGACATCTGGTCCCGCCGCCTCTTGGGGCATCTCTAACCAGCGCTCCATGGAAACACGCGCAGCTTGGATCAATGAAACCGGTGGCGTCACCATTGGCGGCACCACTTACGACATCAAAATCGTTGCATTTGACGACCAAAAAGATCCCAAGCGAGCTATCGCTGGCATGGAAAAAATGGCGCAAGAAGGCGTCCACTATGTGGTCGGCCCCAATGTTGACGACGGCGCTGCCGCTGTTCGCCCAGTCGCCGAGAGCAAGGGCATCATGTACTTCCCCTACGCCTTTCCCAAGTCGTTGTACCAAAAGCCTGCATCCAATGCCGTCTTGGGCATGATCGCCAACTACCAATCCGGTCCTGCTATTTACAAGTACCTGATTAAAAGCAAAGGCATCAAGAGCGTTGCGTTTGTAGCGGCCAACGAGTCTGACCCGTTGAGCCAGCGTGATGGCGGCGTGCAAGCAGCCAAGGCCCTGGGCTTGCAAGTTGTCTCTGGCAGCGTGACATACCAAGTCGACACCACAGACTTCACGCCCGTGTTGCTACCTGTCCTCAAGACGCGCCCAGATTTACTGGTGTTGTCCGGCGTGTCTCCCGCCAGTGCACCACAGTTGATCCGCTCTGCTCGCGAGTTGGGCTACAAGGGCCTGATCTCTACTGAGACGGCACAAGATGCCAACGTGTTGAAAGAAGGCGCTGGCGATTTGGCAGACGGCTTTATTTCAGTTGGCGGTGCGTCCACACCCGAATTGGCATCAGACATGATGCGTGATTTTGTGAAGCGCTACACCAAAATGTTTGGCGAGTACAACGACGAGTCCAACACCAAGGTCTATGCCCTGGAGTACATCTTGGAAACACTCAAAGCCAATCCAGGTGCCATCAATGACGTGGCTGCTTTCAAGAAAACCATGGATACATTTGAAGCACCCAACCCCTACATGATTGGCGACGCCAAACTCAAATATGTCGGCATGAGTTCATTTGGCCAAAAACGCCAAGTGTCTGTGCCATTGGTTGTAAATGTTTACAAAAATGGCAAATTTGAAACCCTGTTTGTCGCGCAAGTAGATTGATTCGATTGAACCAATTCTTTCGATCAAGATGTAATACAAAAGGGTTGAAGTGCGGCGGGTTATAGACCCGCCGCGCTTGACTTGCAAAGGTCATCATGGAACAAATAATAGTCAATGGGCTTTATCTAGGCGCTCAATACGCGCTGATAGCCCTGGGCTTAACGCTCATCTTTTCACTTATGAACGTGCTCAACTTTGCGCACGGGCAAATGTATGTTTTAGGTGGCTTTGTCACCTATACAGTTGTGGCGCAATTTCAGCTGCCGTTCATCGTGGGCTTGCTGGCCTCAGCTGTGGTCTTGGCCGTGGTTGGCGCTTTGGTGGAAAAGTTTTTATTCCGTCCGGTCATCAAGAAATCCAAACGAGAAGAAAGCACCATGTTGCTCGCTGCTGGTATTGCCTTCTTTTTAGACGCCGTTATTTTGCTGATGTTTGGCGAGAAGCAGCGCGGCGTTCCAAAAATCATAGACGGCGTGTTCAATTGGGACTTTATAGTCATCATGCCTTATGACCGGATTGTGATTGGCTTTATTGCGATTGCCATCATTGCTGCGTTCATTTTGTTTATGCAGTACTCAACAGCAGGGCGAGCCATGCGCGCGCTGGCACAAGACAAGGTGGCCGCGACCTTAATGGGTGTCGATGTGGCGATGTATTCCATGATTGGTTTTGCGCTGGGTGCCGCTTTAGCCGGTCTGGTGGGAGGCCTATTGGTCACCATTACGGGCGTTAACTTGGGCATGGGCGGCCCAGCCTCTATCAAGGCCTTCATGATGATCATGATTGGTGGCGCAGGCATCATTTCAGGCGCAATCGCAGGCGGGTTTATTTTAGGAATGATGGAAAGCGTAGGGCTGACATTGCTGTCGGAATACGGTGACATCACCTACTTGGTCATCTTTGCCTCTCTGATGATTTTCCTAGCCTTGCGTCCACAGGGACTCATGGGCAAACCTTGGGGTTAAAGCGATGCATAACAACAAATTCATACTTCTCGTTGTCGGTGTCATAGCTCTGTATGTCGGTGTACCTTTCGCCATTGGTGTATCCGGACGGATAGACTTTTTTTACACGCTCACGTCAGTCGCTTTGCTATCCATTGCCTCGGCGGGTGTATGGCTGACCTTTTACATTGGCCGTATCAATATTGGCCAAGGTGCGTACGCGCTGGCAGGCGGCTATGTGTCGGCAATCCTGATCACCCAAGCAGGCATGAGCTTTTGGCTCAGCCTGCCCATTGCGGGATTGTTTTGCGCCGTACTGTCAGTGTTCATTGGCCTTCCAATTTTGCGATTGCGAGGCGTGTACTTTGCCATGGTTACATTGGTGCTGACAGAGGTCATGCGCTTGGTGGCGCTGGCGCTGCCTATCACCAAAGGGGCAAAAGGCATTACCTCAATGCCCTTGCCTGGTGAACTAAGCGTATTCGGTATGACTTTGATACCAGACTTCGCGACATTGGAAAACCCCAAAATAGCGTTTTACTGGATGGCAATCACCATCATGATCATTGCGTATGCAGTGTTGTGGCGCATAGTCAATTCTCGCTTGGGCCACCTGTGCCGATCACTGCAGCAAAACGAAGAACTGTCGGCCAGTATTGGCGTGAATACGGCTTATCTGCGTGTATTGGCCTACTCTATCTCGTCATTCTTTGGCGGTATAGCCGGCGCCAGTTTTGTATCGATCGCGCAATCCATTTACCCGTCTTCCTTCCAAGTGGCAGACAGCGTGAATTTCATGCTCAACTGCTTCTTAGGCGGATTGGGTTTTGTATTTGGTCCCATGCTGGGCACCTTGATCCTGTACTTCGGATGGGACTTGCTGTTCACCACTGGCCAATACCAGTTGTTGATTTACTCATCGCTGCTGATTATTCTGATGCTGGCCTTACCCAACGGCGTGTTGAGTTTGTTTGAGAAGAAGAAGGTGAACTCATGAACGCTTTGCTAGAGGTCAAAGGCGTCACCAAACGCTTTGGAGGCCTAACCGCCGTCAACAACGTGAGCTTTGACGTTAACAAAGGCGACATTGTGTCGGTCATCGGCCCCAACGGAGCCGGCAAGTCCACACTGTTTAAACTGATTTCCTCGTTTCTAACCACCAGCGATGGTGAGGTATTGCTCAACGGCAAACGCATCAACAACCTGGCACCACACATTGTGGCCCGCTTGGGTGTGGTGCGCACCTTCCAAGAGACGACCATTTTCAAGTCCATGACAGTGCGTGAGAACATCATCGTGTCACACCACCTGCGCTCCAAGGCGTCGTTGTTGGGCTTCTTTTGGGGTTCCAAACAAGCACGCGCAGACGAAGCCGAATTTGGTGACTCTGCCGACCAGATCATCACCTTCTTGGGCTTAGAAGCCATCGCCAATGAGTTGGCGTCTAACCTGCCTCAGGGTCACTTGCGCGCTTTGGGCATGTCGATTGGCTTGGCGACCAACCCCATGATTTTGCTGCTTGACGAGCCTTTTGCCGGCATGAACCACGACGAAACCATGCACATGGTCAGTCTGGTTCGCCGCTTGCGCGACGAACGTGGCGTAACCATCATGCTGGTGGAGCACGATATGCCTGCCGTGATGAAAATTTCCGATCGAATTGTGGTGATTAACTTTGGCGAGAAAATCGCCGAAGGCACGCCACATGACATTCAAAACAACGAAAAAGTCATTGAAGCCTACTTGGGCTCTGAAGACGCTGCGATTGGGATGTAAACAATGGAACCTATATTACGTTTTGAAAACGTTGAGTTGTATTACGACCACGTGTACGCTTTAAAAGGCGTCAGCATAGAAGTCGGGCAAAGTGAAACAGTGGCCTTGATAGGCGCCAACGGTGCTGGAAAGTCATCCATACTGCGCGCCATAACCGGTTTGGCACCGCTGCGATCTGGCCAAATACACTACCAGGGCGAGCGTCTTGACGGAACTCCAGCCTGCGATATTGTGCGCAAAGGTATTGCCATGGTGCCAGAGGGCAGGCGTGTATTTCCTTATATGTCCATAAAAGACAACTTGCTCATGGGCGCTTTTACGCGAACTGACAAGGCCGGTGTTGCGCGTACGCTAGACAGCGTTCTGGAGCGCTTTCCCCGCCTGCGTGAACGCTATGGGCAACAGGCCAGCACCTTATCGGGCGGTGAACAACAAATGATGGTCATTGGCAGAGCTTTAATGGCCAAGCCCAAGTTGCTGCTGCTCGACGAACCCAGCTTGGGCATTGCGCCCAAATTGGTACAAGACATAGCCCGGTCCATTGTTGCGATTTCTCGCGATGAAGACGTCAGCGTCTTGCTGGTTGAACAAAACAGCCGTATGGCACTGTCTATTTCAAAGCGCGCCTATGCCATGTCTACAGGCTCAATTGTGGTCGAGGGTGAATCTAAATCCCTCATGAATGACGACCGCATCAAAGCCGCCTACTTGGGCAGCGAAGTTTAAACATCATGAACATACTTCTAATCAATCCCAATACAACCGTGGGTATGACAGAAAAAATTGAAGCTGCAGCCAATCGGGCGGCCGCCAGTGGGACACAGATTACGGCGGTCACATCAGCCAGTGGTCCCGTCTCCATAGAGGGCTATTATGATGAGGCCTTGAGCGTACCTGGCTTGCTCAAAGTCATTCGAGACAGCGCCGGCTTTGATGCAGTGGTCATTGCCTGCTTTGACGACACCGGCCTGGACGCTGCGCGCTGCGTGACCGACAAGCCAGTCATAGGCATTGGCGAAGCCGCTTACAGCTTGGCGGGTATGTTGGCCAACAAGTTCTCAGTTGTAACCACCTTGGCACGCTCAGTGCCAGCGTTGGAGCACAACCTCATGAAATATGGACTTGACAGACGATGCGCACGGGTTAGGTCGTCAGAGGTCGCCGTATTGGACTTGGAAAATGACAGCTCAGGTGCTTACGAAAAAATTGCCGCCGAAATTGCGCGGGCTATTGCAGACGACAAAGCTGAAGCCATTGTGCTCGGATGCGCCGGTATGACGGATTTGGCCAACAAGTTATCGCAACACTTTGACCGCCCAGTACTAGATGGCGTGGCCTGTGCGGTCTCTTTGGCCGAGGCCATGGCGCGTTTGCAACTCAAAACAACACGGCATGGTGGCTACGCACCACCACCCCAGCACAAGCTAGAAGTTCAGCCCTAGGACAGCAACAGCTCTAAGTAGTTGTCTATGTGCGCGGCTGGCAACTCTCGCCAGGCGCTTCGAGTGAAGCGCAACAGTTGACCCCGCACAAAGCTCATGAGTACATGCGCGCGCAGGGCTGCCTGCGCGGTAGGTGCATCGATGTTGGTCTCGCCCGCGGCGCGGCGCCAGTGGCCTTTTAGTTGCGTCTCCAACTTGTTAAACAGCAGGGACACGCGCTCGGCCAAGCGCGGCTGCTCTAACAACAAAGCGTCTCCCACCATCACGCGTACCATGCCAGGGTTTGCCTGGGCAAACTGCAATATGAGCCGCGTGAGCTGCGCGCATGCAACACGTCCGCCCAAAGCTTGTGCCTCTACCTGTGCAGCCAACCCCATCAGACTGTCTTCAATAAACTCGATCAACGCTTCAAGCATTTGCGCCTTGCTGGCAAACTGGCGATACAAAGCCGCCTCGCTCACCCCCAGGCTTTTGGCCAATGCCGCAGTTGTCACACGCTCAGTAGTCGGCTGCTCTAGCATGGCCGCAAAGGCTTGCAAAATCTCCAAGCGGCGCTGCCCGGGCTGCGGGCGTGGCTTGGGCGGCGACTTGAGGGTTTTGTCGGGCGGTGGGCTGGACTCGTCGTTCATAAGCAGTGGTCAGTGCGAACGAATCATGGTGCCAAAGGCCTGATCGCTCAAGATTTCCAGCAACAGCGCATGCGGTACACGCCCGTCCACAATGTGCACCGACTGTACGCCGCTCTTGGCCGCATCCAACGCACCTGCAATTTTGGGCACCATGCCGCCGGAAATGGTGCCATCTTCCAGTAGCGCATCCACTTCGCGCGCGGTGATGTCTGTTAGCAACTCACCGGTCTTGTCGAGAACGCCAGCAATATTGGTCAGCATCAGCAGCTTTTCAGCTTGCAACACCATGGCCAGCTTGCTGGCCACCACGTCGGCGTTGATGTTGTAACTTTCGTTGTCTTCGCCAAACCCAAGCGGGCTCACCACTGGAATAAACGCATCGTCTTGCAAGGCTTTCACCACCGATGGGTCTATACCCACAATGTCGCCGACCTGCCCCACGTCGTGCTCTGTGGTTTTGTCTACCGGGTCTGTTAGTCGCAGCTTGCGTGCGCGTATGAGGCCACCGTCGCGCCCAGTCAGGCCCACGGCCTTGCCGCCTGCCTGGTTGATCAAGCCCACAATGTCTTGCTGCACTTGGCCAGCCAACACCCACTCCACCACCTCCATGGTTTCAGCGTCGGTCACACGCATACCGTGCACAAACTGGCCCTCTTTGCCCAAACGCTTGAGCAAGTGCTCAATTTGTGGCCCACCGCCGTGCACCACCACAGGGTTGATGCCCACCAGCTTGAGCAACACCACATCAGCTGCAAACGCGGCCTGCAACGCTGGATCAGTCATGGCATTGCCACCGTACTTGATCACCATGGTCTTGCCGTGGAACTTGCGTATGTAAGGCAAGGCTTTGGCCAAAATTTCAGCATGATCGCGAGCGGCAATAGTAGACATAGACGGGTTCAATAGCTGGTTTAAAACAGGAGGCTGACGGGTCAGCTGATAATTGTGCCGTAGTTTGCAAGGCATAACAGCCCTGCACCCGCAACCCACTGGATTACCACCATGACAGACCTAAACACACTATTTGAACAAGCCAGCGTAGACGCCAACAGCCTATCCGAGCGTCCAGACAACCAAACACTGTTGCGTATTTACGCCTTGTACAAGCAAGGCAGCCAGGGCGACATTGACCGCCCCAAGCCCAGCATGACAGACATGGTGGGCTTTGCCAAGTGGAGTGCCTGGAACAAGCTCAAAGGGACTGAGCAGGATGAGGCCAAGCAAGCGTTTATTGATTTGATTGAGTCGCTTAAAGACTGACGGTTGCAGCGGGTCTGGCCGGTGTGGCCCTTTTGGGTCGCCTCGCGCCAAGCCGCGCCACTTGAACACAACAGCTCAAACAAGCTCAACCTCCACCAGACAATCGTAAAAAGTAGGCGCACGTCCCATATCCGTTAGCGCCTGCCCCGTCACCTCGTTCACATTGGTGCCGCGCAGGCCCAAGCGCCACCACACGCCCAAACCATTCACCACACCGGCACGTGCGCGTTGGCTGATGCGCGCCTTGCAGTGGTAGCTGCCACGGCTGTTGAATACGCGTACCGTACAGCCGTCTGCAATGCCGCGTGTTTGCGCATCTGATGCATGGATTTCCACAATGGGCTCACCCTCTATGTCGCGCAGGCTTTGAACGTTCACAAAGCTGGAGTTGAGAAAATTGCGCGCCGGCGGCGAAATCATGGCCAGCGGATATTGCGCATTTGAGCCAACGGCCTCGTAGTTGGGCAAATGGTCCGGCACAGGGTCCAAGCCCAAAGCGCTTAAGCGCTCGCAAGCCAACTCGCATTTGCCAGAAGCGGTTGGAAAGCCACCCTTTGCAAACGGCGCTTGCGCGATGTTCAACGGCGCAAAACCGTCTCGCCACAATGCCTCATAGTCCACGTCTTTTGGCAAGAAGGCCTGAGCAACAATGTCCTGGTCAGTGTCTGAGAAGCAAGCCGGTAAAACCCATTTGTGCGGCCAAGGCCCTGAAAATATCGGTGTTGGTTTTAACGCCCTCAACAGGCGCAATGGCTGGGCGGTTGAGCATCACGTCGGTGTGGCCATAGCTGGCGTGTATGTCCAGGTGCTCCAGCTGCGTGGTCGCCGGCAGTATGTAGTCGGCATAGTCGGCGGTGTCGGTTTGAAAGTGCTCCAGCACCACAGTAAACAAGTCCTCGCGTCCAAAACCTTTAGTCACCTGAACAGAGTCAGGCGCAACCGCCACGGGGTTGCTGTTGTACACCACCAGTGCGCGCACCTTGGGGCCAAAAGCATCGCTGGTCTCCCGGTTTAAATCGTCGCCAATGGTAGACATGTTGATGGTGCGACTGGGCTTGTCACCCAAGGCTATGCGCTGCAAATCAGGGCGTTCAAGCGCTGCTTTTTGCTTGGGGTAAAAGCCCGAGCTGGACAGCAGCAGGCCGCCAGCGGCCTCGCGCCAAGCACCCACCAAGGCCGGCAAACACGCAACGGCACGCACGGCGTTGCCCGCGCCGCGCACACGCTGCATGCCGTAGTTCAGGCGAATGGCTGCGGGTTTGGTATGTGCATAGTCATAGGCAAGCTGCACAATTTGCTGCTGATCCAGGCCACACACCAAGGCGGCACGCTCGGGCGGCCACTCCAGTGCCCGCGTTTTAAGCGCCTCAAAACCCAAGGTGTGTTGGGCGATGTAATCGTGGTCTAGCCAGTTGTTCACGATAAGCTGGTGCATCAAGGCCAGCGCCAACGCCGCATCTGTACCTGGCAACAAGGCCATGTGCTCGTGGCATTTTTCGGCGGTTTCGGTGCGGCGTGGGTCTATGCACACCAGCTTGGCACCATTGCGTTTGGCTTGTTGCACGTGTCGCCAGAAATGCAAATTGCTGACAATGGCATTGCTGCCCCAAATGATGATGAGCCTGGACTGCGCAAAGGCCTCCATGCGCATGCCCACAGAAGCGCCGTAGGTATGTGCCAGGGCGGTAGCACCTGCAGATGCGCAAATGGTGCGATCCAGTTGTGAGGCACCCAGGCGGTTGAAAAAACGGGCCGCAATCGACTCACCCTGCACCAAGCCCATGGTGCCAGCGTAGCTGTAAGGCAATATGGCTTGAGGGTCATCTGCGGCTATGGTTTTGAGCTTGGCTGCAATGTCGCCTAAAGCCTGCTCCCACGACACGGGCTTAAACTTGCCCTCGCCTTTGCGGCCCAGGCGCTTCAGTGGCGTGGTCAGGCGCTCGGGGTGGTAGGTGCGCTCTGTGTAGCGCGACACCTTGGTACACAAGGCCCCGCCAGTGCTGGCATGCGCAGGGTTGCCACGCACTTGTATGGCCACGCCATCCTGCACGCTGGTGAGCATGGAGCAGGTATCCGGGCAGTCGTGCGGGCAAGCGCCCACTATGGTGGTGAGCGCATCACCTGCGGGCGTTAAAGGCAAACCGTCTACTAGCTTATTCATGGTGGCTACTGTTCTTTAAGGGCTGTGCGGGGTAGCATAGCTTTTTATTGACTGAATACCTGCAAACGCCATGAACTTGATAGACGCCATCCAAGCTCAAGCCTCCGATATGGTCGCCATACGTCGCGACATACATGCACATCCCGAGCTGTGCTACCAGGAAGAACGCACAGCCGCTTTGGTCGCTGAGCAGCTCGACAGCTATGGGCTTGAAGTCCACAAAGGCTTGGGCGTGACTGGCGTGGTGGGCGTCATCAAGGGCAACGCAACAGCGCCAGCGGGCGCCACCTACACAGCAATCGGGCTGCGCGCCGACATGGACGCGCTGCCCATGCAAGAAAGCAATACCTTTGAGCACGCCAGCAAGCACAGCGGCAAGATGCACGCCTGCGGCCACGACGGTCACACCGCCATGCTGCTGGCCGCGTGCAAGCACTTAAGCCAGCACCGGGACTTTGCCGGAACGGTGTACGCCATATTTCAACCCGCCGAAGAAGGCGGCGGCGGCGCGCGTGAAATGATGAGTGACGGCCTGTTTGAGCGCTTTCCCATGGACGCCGTGTTTGCCATGCACAACTGGCCAGGTCTGGCCCTGGGCACGTTTGCCGTGAGCGCTGGCCCCGTGATGGCGTCCAGCAACGAATTCAAAATTACAGTTCGTGGCAAAGGGGCACACGCTGCCATGCCACACATGGGGGTTGACCCAGTACCAGTGGCCAGCGCCATGATTCAAGCCTTTCAAACCATCATCACCCGCAACAAAAAACCTGTTGATGCAGGCGTGATATCAGTGACCATGCTGAGCGCAGGTGAAGCCACCAACGTCATACCCAACAGCTGTGAGATGCGCGGCACCGTGCGCACCTTCACGCTGCAAGTGTTGGACATGATTGAGGCGCGCATGCGCGAGGTGGCTACTCACACGGCAGCGGCCTATGGTGCTGAAGTCGACTTTGAGTTTGTGCGCAACTACCCGCCCACCATCAACTCAGCCACCGAAGCCGCATTTGCCAAAGATGTATTGACCCAAGTGGTTGGTGCTGACAAGGTGTGCGAGCAAGAACCCACCATGGGTGCGGAAGACTTTGCATACATGCTGCAGGCCAAGCCGGGGGCCTACATATTTGCAGGCAATGGTGAGGGCGACCACCGGCAAATAGGTCACGGCGGCGGGCCATGCACCTTGCACAACCCCAGCTACGACTTCAACGACCAGCTGATTCCCATAGCTGCGACAGCATGGGTCAAGCTGGTGAGTGCCGCCCTGCCCGCTTGAGTCAGGGCCTGGCGTGTCAACCGGCGGCCAACACGGCGGCCACCGCGCGTCTGTGCGCAATCTCTAGCAAGCCGTCAAAAATCAAGCCGTCGACCAGCTCGACAGGCACAGACATGGACGGTGCCATCTTCCAGCCCGCACCACCAGTCATGTAGCAAACAGGCTGTTGCTGGCAGTGCGCTTGCAACAACCCATACACATGCGCCACCGCACCCGCAATGGCAAAAGTGCCGCCACTTGTGAGCGCATCGCTGGTGTTGGTTGGAAACGGCACCACATCACCCGTAGGCACGTGCAAGCCTGCGGTACCAGACTCCAGGGCGCGCAACATGATGCCGTGGCCGGGCAAAATAACGCCGCCCAAAAACTGGCCATGAGCATCAATGGCCTCAACCGTTACGGCCGTGCCCACCATCACCACCACGCACGGACGAGGCTGGCCACTGGTCAACATGCGCTGGTAAGCGCCAATCATGGCCACCCAACGGTCTGCGCCCAAACGGGCCGGCTGTTCGTAGCCATTGGTCACGCCCGCCTCAAAGTCGCGCGGCACGACCCAGCTGGCGTGCACATCCCAAATGTCCATTTGCTGTTGCACGCGACGCATCACTGCGTCACCCGCCACCACGCAGCCCAGCATGCTGGTAGGTGCTGGCAAGTCCGCCCAATCGTCTTCAGCCAGGGTTTCTATGTGCTCAAGAAACTTGGCGCCACTGGCCAACAACGCAGCATGGGGCCGCGCAGAATCAAACAGCGCCCACTTCAAGCGGGTGTTACCAACGTCTATGGCCAAAAAAGTCATGCCCGCATTATCTGCTACGGGCAGTGGTCGACCTAACGGCCCACAAACGGGGCCGTTATGACCTACACCGGGACAAGCCCGGTGTAGGTGTGGCGGCTAGAAAACCAGACTGATCGCTTACGCGCCAATCACACCGCCGTTGGTTCGGCGAATGGCGATCACACTTGATCTGGGCACGCTGTTGCCACCGCCCGGGAAGTGTGACGCAGCCAATTCTTCACCAGGGTGCTGCACGCCTACAAACATGGTTGTCTGGTCAGGCGTCATGGAAAAACCGGTGATTTCACAAGCCACTGGCCCCACAAGAAAACGGCGTATCTCGCCAGTGAGTGGGTCGCCGCACAACATTTGGTTGTTGCCCATGCCGGCAAACTCACCCTTGTTGCTGTACTTGCCGTCGGTTTGTATCCACAAGCGGCCATCGGCGTCAAAGGCAATGCCATCTGGGCTGTTGAACATATTGTCAGCGTTCACGTTGGGGCTGCCGCGCTCCAGCGTCCTGGGCGCAACCACGGGGTTACCCGCCATCACAAACAAATCCCATGTGAAAGCGCTGCTGGCGTGGTCTTCACCTGCGGGCATCCAGCGCAAGATTTGACCGTATTTGTTGTTGGCACGTGGGTTGGGGCCACCAACAGGTTGGCCATCGTTGCCGCGCTTGGAGTTGTTGGTAAGTGTCACATACACCTGCTTGCCACTGGGGTGTGCCGCCACCCATTCTGGCCTGTCCATGGTGGTGGCACCCACAACAGTGGCTGCAACGCGGGCATGTACCAGCACATCGGCCTGTATTTTAAAGCCTTTGTCGGCAGTCAATCCGTTTTTACCAACCGTCAACTCCAGCCATTCACCCTTGCCTTCCAGGGCACCGGCTTTGGCATCAAAGCGGGCGACGTACAAGATGCCGTCGTCTAGCAGCGCAGCGTTGGCCGCACCCTGGCTGGCTTGTAGGTGTCGTTGGACACAAACTTGTACAAATGCTCGCCGCGCTCGTCGTCACCCATGTAGGCCACCAAACGATTGTCTTTGTTGATAACGATTTCAACGTTTTCGTGCTTGAACCGGCCCAGTGCGGTTCGCTTGATAGGCGTGCTGGATGGATTCATGGGATCTATTTCGACAATCCAGCCATGACGGTTAGGCTCGGTCGGGTTTTGGCTCAGGTCAAAACGCTCGTCAAACTTGTGCCAGTCGTAGCCAGCGCCTTTGCCGCTGATGCCGTAGCGCTTGAAGGTGCTGTTGTTGGGCACGTCGGCGGTAGCGCCAAAGTAGCCGTTGAAGTTTTCCTCACAAGTCAGGTAGGTGCCCCAAGGGGTTTGACCATTGGCACAGTTGTTAAATGTGCCCAACACGGTTGTACCGGTTGGGTCGGCTTTGGTTTTTACCCAGTCTGAGCCGGCCACTGGGCCAGACAAGCGCATGGTGGTGTTGGCCGTAATGCGGCGGTTTTTCGCAGCGCCTTGCACCATTTGCCACTTGCCACCGCGTTGCTTCACTTCAAAGACGGTGACACCGTGTGCGGCTTGCGCTTTGCGGCAGTCTTCCAAAGAGTCGCACTTGCCACTGGTGAACAGGTACTCGTAATTGGTGTACTCGTTGTTCACAGCAATCACGCCGTGGTTATTGCTAATGGGGAAGAAAGTCATGCCATCGTTGTTGTCGCCCATGGCCAAGGCTTGGCTGGCGGCGGTACCGCGGGTGGTTTGGTCAAACGCTTGTCCGCCTTTGAGCACAGGGTCGCCCCAAGAGCTGACCACTTCCCATTCGTAGCCAGCTGGCAAGGTAATGGTGTCTGCCGAGTTGGCCGCAACAGCGGTAAACCCCATGCGCGGCGACACCACAGCGCTCTTGGCGCTTCGCTTGCCCTGTTGCGTGGCTGCGGATGCAGCAAACGGAAGGCCTCCCAAAAAGCCAGTCACGCCCAAGGCTGTGGCGCTGACGCCAATAAAACGGCGGCGCTGCAAGCCAGGTGCTACCAGCTTGGAAAAGTCGTCTTCTTCAGTACGTGGGTGGTTGGCTTGCTCGGCCAGGTCAAAGCGGTTCATGGTGTATCCCCTACAAAAAGCTAACAAACAAAAATCTGTTGGCCGCAATGTATGAGGTGTCTGTGTCAGCTTGATGACATACGCAATCGCGCGCAACAGGGTGTTAGTCGCTGCCAGCCACACGCCCGCGCAAGGCCTTGATCTGGCCGCGATTCACTTTGGACTCAACGCGCCTGCGCTGTGAGCCAAGCGTTGGGCGCGTGGCTTTGCGTGGTTTGGCCTGCACTGCAACGCTGTCAACAAGCGTTTGCAAACGGGCCAGTGCATCAGCCTTGTTGAACTCCAGGCTGCGACTGGCTTGCGCCTTGATAACCACCACGCCTTCAGAGGAAATACGCTGGTCATTCAACGTCAGCAAGCGTGCTTTTATCGCTGGCGGCAACGACGACTGCGCAATGACAAAGCGCAAGTGCACGGCGTTTGAGACTTTGTTGACATTTTGTCCACCTGCACCTTGCGCGCGAATGGCGCTCAAGGTCACCTCTGAAACTTGCACTTTAACCATGGCTGCAGTGTGCCACGCTGGCTACACGCTCTGTGAACCAGCTATGGAACCGGTCTTAAAACCGTCTTAATTTTGCTTCCAAGGCAAGCCACGCATACGCCAGCCGCCACGCTTGCCGCGGTGCGCCATCGCATTGGGGTCGCCCTCAAAGCCTTCCAAAATATTGAAGGCCTGCAAGCCCAACTCGGTGGCGCGCTTGGCTGCCGCAATAGAGCGCACGCCGCTGCGGCACAGCAGCAGCACTTTGGCGCCGTTAACGGCAGCAGCTTTGACTTGCGCGTCAAAGTCAGGGTTCATGGCCATGCCAGGCCATTGCTTCCAGGCCGCATTAACAGCGCCCGGCACAAAGCCCACCCATTCGCGCTCAGCGTCTGTACGCACGTCCACAATCACGGCCTCGCCGTTTTGCACCCATTGCCACGCCAAGGCGCAGTCCACATCACCAGCGTAGCCTGCTGCCTCAAGCGGCACTTCCAGTTGCTGGTGCTCACCTGCGTCATGGCGCATGCCCGACGTCAAGTTGGCGGGCACGGCCTGGTCTATCAGCTTGGGGCGCGGCAAGTTGAGTCCATCCATGATGGCGACAAACTCAGCCATTGTCTTGTTGGCCAGGCGTTGGTTGTTGGCTTTTTCAAAGCCCACAGTGGTGTGTGTGCGGCCCTGGTAGTCATGGCCCGGCCAGATGGTGGTGGCGTCGGGTAATGTGAACAATTGCTGGGTCACACTGCGGTACAAGTCTTGCGAGCTGCCAGATTGAAAGTCGGTACGCCCACAGCCATTGATGAGTAATGTGTCGCCGGTAAACACATGGTCGCGCCACACAAAACACATGCTGCCGCCAGTGTGCCCTGGCGTGTGCAACGCCTTGATGACCTCTGCACCAAATCAAGGTGTCGCCGTGCTCCATCTGTATGTTGGCCGTGGTAATGCCGCAGCCTGCTGGCGCAGCGGTTTTGGCACCTGTGTGCTCTACCAGCTGATGCGCGCTGGTGATGTGGTCGGCGTGGGCATGGGTTTCCAGGGCGTAGCGCAGCTGCAAGCCGTATTGGGCCAGCACGTCCAGGTCACGCTCAATGAGCTCTTCTACCGGGTCAATGATGACGGCGTCTTTAGTGGTCTCGTCAAATAGGATGTAGGTGTAGGTGCTGGATACGGTGTCAAACAGTTGAATAGGTGTTGGCATATTGAATATCTCCTTAAGAAAATTTGGCCAGCATGGCGGCTACGTCGTCGCCAGGCACTTCGCCTTGGGCGATCACGCAGCCCACCAGGGTGAAAAACGCTTTGTCCAAAGCCTTGCGCGAAGCGGCCATTTGCTGGGCCACTTTCTCGCAGTCTTGTTCTGTTTCTATCAAGCGCTGTATACCGCGCAACTGGCCTTCTACGCGTTTGAGGCGCAAAACCAGTGCTCTTTTGCGCTCGACATCGTTAATTGTGGTCATGGTGCTGTACCTGTGCGTGCCGAAAAAGAATTGATATTTTGACGCAAAGCAGAATTATTGCATAATACCCCCCACAGTATCTAAGGAGATGGACGTGGAACTATTTGGGCATTCGTTTTTTCAAGCGGCTACAGGCGGCATTCTTATAGGCCTGGCCAGCTGGCTGGTCTTGTTGGCCTTTGGTCGTGTCACCGGTATTTCCGGCATTGCCACCGGCGCTTTAAGCGCTGTTACGGGCGACACCCCCAAGCGCCTGGCCTTGCTGGACTGGCGCGTAGGCTTTCTCATAGGCCTTGTTGGCGGTGGCGTCGTGGTTGCCAACATGCTGAACATCACCAGCGGCCTGGCTGATCGCAGCCCTGTGCTGTTGTTGGTTGCCGGGTTGTTGGTTGGCTATGGCACTGTGCGCGGCAGCGGCTGCACATCGGGCCATGGTGTGTGCGGGCTGGGACGTCGCTCAGCACGCTCATTGGTAGCAGTGGCCGCATTCATGGCCGCAGGCATGCTGACAGTTACCGTTACCGGTTTAATCGCAGGAGTAGGCGCATGAACAATACAGAAGCGCGCAGCGCCAAGACCTTTGTAGTCGGCTTGCTGGCCGGCATCTTGTTTACAGTTGGCTTGGCCTGGTCTGGCATGACAGATCCCGCCAAGGTCCTTGGCTTTTTGAATGTCGCCGCATTGTTTACAGACCAGGTCGCCGGTACGTGGGATGCCAGCTTGGCCTTTGTCATGGGCGGTGCTGTATTGGTAACGCTGCTGGCCTTTGGTCGCGCAGCACGCAGCACTGGCAAGCCTTGGCTGGCTGAAGCGTTTGCGCTACCCACACGCAGTGACATAGACGGCAAGCTGCTTGTTGGCAGCGCCTGTTTTGGCGTAGGCTGGGGCCTGGGCGGATTTTGCCCCGGGCCAGCCTTGTCGGCCATGCTGAGCACACCAGACCTGTGGTTTGTACCCGCTATGGCCGCCGGCATGTGGTTGGCGACAAAGCACAACGCCCGCGGCTAACAATTATTTAATGGTTTTAAAAAGGTACAAGAGCTATGCAAATTAACGTTGGAAAAACAGAGCGCGCCATTCGCGTGGTGGCTGGACTGGTACTGATTGCACTGGCGGCCACACAGCAAGTGGGTTGGTGGGGCTTGTTGGGCATTGTGCCGCTGGCCACAGGTTTGGCCGGTCGCTGCCCGCCTTACGCCCTGTTGGGCATCAACACGTGCTCATTGAAAAAGCCCGATTAACTGGGCTTTGGTAAGCAGCAAAAAAGGCCCGCAAGGGCCTTTTTTTATTGTGCACCGCAACGCTAGCCTACCTAATAGGCACTGAATAGCGATGTGGTCGCAACAATACACAAAACCTTGCACGGTAGACCAGGAAGACAGACAGACCTAGACCAAACCGGGCCAACTTGAGATACTATTTGCAGTTAACGTTTACGTAAACGTCAATCAACAACCCACGCCTGACGTCTGCCCAACCTGCGAGCCCACCATGACCGATTTGTCTGCCGACTACAAAGCCTTAGCCAACTACCGCCCCACCAACAAAGTGCGCTTTGTCACGGCCGCCAGTTTGTTTGACGGTCACGATGCGGCCATCAACATCATGCGTCGCATACTGCAGAGCATGGGTGTAGAAGTCATTCACCTGGGCCACAACCGCAGCGTAGACGAGGTGGTCAATGCCGCTTTGCAAGAGGACGTGCAAGGCATTGCCATCAGCTCCTACCAGGGCGGGCATGTGGAGTACTTCAAATACATGATGGACTTGCTCAAAGCCAAAGGCGGCGAGCACATCCAAGTATTTGGCGGCGGCGGCGGGGTCATTGTGGCTGACGAAATTGCAGAGCTGCAAGCCTACGGCGTCACCCGCATCTTCAGCCCGGAAGACGGCCAGCGCATGGGCCTGGCCGGCATGATTGGCGAGATGGTGATGCGCTGCGACAAGGCACTAGACGCACACGCGCCCACAAGCTTGCAAGCCCTTCAAGGACATAGCGAAGCCAACTGGCGCGCACTGTCTCAGCTGATAACCGCTGTTGAAGCTGGCAGCGCCAATGCCACCTTGCTGGCCAACATCAGGGCGCAAGCCCAGCACACCAAGGTGCCTGTTATTGGCATTACCGGCACAGGCGGGGCAGGCAAGTCGTCGCTCACGGATGAGCTGATACGCCGTTTGCGCTTGGACCAAGAGGACAGCTTACGCGTGGCGCTCATTTCCATTGACCCCAGCAGGCGCAAAAGCGGTGGCGCACTACTGGGTGACCGCATTCGCATGAATGCCATCAACCCATGGCGCGCGGGCAACCGCGTGTTTATGCGCTCCTTGGCCACACGTGAGTTTGGTAGCGAAATCTCCGCAGCCCTGCCCGATGTGATTGCCAGCTGCAAAGCCGCTGGCTTTGATCTGGTGGTGGTGGAAACCTCAGGCATTGGCCAAGGCGACGCAGCCATAGTGCCACATGTAGACGTGCCGCTGTACGTCATGACGCCAGAGTTTGGCGCAGCCAGCCAGCTGGAAAAAATAGACATGCTGGACTTTGCCCAGTTTGTAGCCATTAACAAATTTGACCGCAAAGGTGCAGCTGACGCGTTGCGCGATGTCGCCAAGCAAGTGCTGCGCAACCGCGAAGACTTCAGCAAAATGCCCGACGACATGCCAGTCTTTGGCACCATGGCGTCGCGCTTTAACGACGACGGCGTAACCGCGCTGTACCAAGCCATGAAGCCCACCTTGGCTGGCTTGGGCCTGGCGCTGAACGACGGCAAGCTGCCCAACGCGGCTGTGCGCCACAGTTCCAACCAAACCCCCATAGTGCCGCCAGCGCGCACCCGCTACTTGGCAGAAATTGCCGACACCGTGCGTGGCTACAAAACGCGTGTGAAGGAACAAGTCAAACTGGTGCGTGAAATACAGCAACTACGTGCCAGCGCCGAGATGCTCAGACTGGGCAAGAGCGGACGCCCCAAGGCTGCTGAAGCCGTACTTGACTTGGCCGCCTATCGCGACCTGCACCTGGATGCCGACAGCCGGGAACTGATCAACACCTGGCCCAGCTTGCAAGCCACTTATGCCGCGCCCGAACTGGTCAGCACCATTCGTGGCAAAGAAATACGCACGGCACTCACCACCAAGTCGTTGTCAGGCACGGTGATACGCAAGGTCGCCTTGCCCACGTTTGAAGACCACGGCGAAATACTAAAGTGGCTGATGCTGGAGAACGTGCCGGGCTACTTCCCCTACACAGCGGGCACCTTCCCGGTCAAGCGCGAAGGCGAAGACCCCACGCGTATGTTTGCCGGTGAAGGTGACGCATTCCGCACCAACCGCCGCTTTAAGTTGCTGTCAGAAGGCATGCCCGCCAAGCGCTTGTCTACCGCGTTTGACTCGGTCACGCTATACGGCAACGACCCCGATTTGCGCCCCGATATTTACGGCAAAGTGGGCAACTCTGGCGTGTCAATTGCCACGCTGGACGACATGAAGGTGTTGTACAGCGGCTTTGACTTGTGCAACCCCAGCACCAGCGTGTCCATGACCATCAACGGCCCAGCGCCCAGCATCTTGGCCATGTTCATGAACACCGCCATTGACCAGGCGGTGGATCAATGGGTGGCTGACAAAGGTCGTCAACCCACAGACGACGAGTACGCAGACCTCAAAACCTGGGTGCTGGCCAACGTGCGCGGCACTGTGCAAGCCGATATCCTGAAAGAAGACCAGGGACAAAACACCTGCATCTTCTCCACCGAGTTCAGCCTCAAAGTTATGGGCGACGTTGCCCAGTACTTTGTGGCCAACAACGTGCGCAATTTCTACTCCGTGTCCATCAGCGGCTACCACATTGCTGAGGCGGGCGCCAACCCCATCTCGCAACTGGCCCTCACGCTATCAAACGGCTTTACATTTGTAGAGGCCTACTTGGCGCGCGGCATGCACATTGACGACTTTGCACCCAATTTGTCGTTCTTCTTCAGCAACGGCATGGACCCCGAATACACCGTACTGGGTCGTGTTGCGCGGCGCATTTGGGCCGTTACCATGCGTGACAAATACGGCGCCAACGAGCGCAGTCAAAAGCTCAAATACCACGTGCAAACCAGCGGACGCAGCTTGCACGCGCAAGAGATACAGTTCAACGACATTCGCACCACGCTGCAAGCACTGATTGCCATTTACGACAACTGCAACAGCCTGCATACCAACGCCTTTGACGAAGCCATCACCACGCCCACAGAAGAGTCTGTACGCCGCGCCATGGCCATTCAACTCATCATCAACCGCGAGTGGGGCCTGGCCAAAAATGAAAACCCAAGCCAGGGCAGCTTTATTGTGGAAGAGCTTACCGAGCTACTCGAGGAGGCTGTGCTCACTGAATTTGAGCGCATTGCCGACAGGGGCGGCGTGCTGGGCGCTATGGAAACCGGCTACCAGCGCGGCAAAATTCAAGACGAGAGCATGGCGTACGAGATGCTCAAGCACACAGGTGAGCTGCCCATTATTGGCGTCAACACTTTCCGCAATCCCAACAGTGACGACACGCCGCAAGTCATTGAACTGGCCCGCTCTACCGACGACGAAAAGCAAAGCCAACTCAAGCGCTTGGCAGACTTCCATGCTCGCCATGCACACGCCGCACCACTTGCACTAGAGCGCTTACGCCAAGTCGTTATCGACAACGCCAACGTATTTGAGGTGTTAATGGATGCGGTACGCGTGTGCTCGCTAGGACAGATTACCGACGCCCTGTTTGAGGTGGGCGGGCAGTACCGACGCAATATGTAGCAACTGTTTTGCCGCGACGCGCAGGCGCTATTGCCCCGCCTTCAGCGCCTCTTGCTCCATCAGCAAATAGGTGTTGTAGGCGTTCATGCGATTGGCAAACTTGAACATGGGCACAGGCTCAAAGTCTGACCAGTCTGTGGTGTCATAGGCTTGCTCAAACGGCACGAGGTTGTCGGCGGCCTCGCCCATGGTTTTGCGCAAGTACTTCAGGTAATCGCGCACCAGGGTGATGTCTTTTTGGGGGTTGGTAGACGCTTTACCGTGGCCTGGCACCACCGCCTCAGCGGGGTATTGCAGCATTTGGTCCAGCGCCACTATCCAGTGGCTGCTATTGGCGCCCCCCACAAATGGCAAGCGGCCATTGAAGATGAGGTCGCCAGAAAACAAGACCTTTTCTGATGGCACCCACACCGCCAAATCTTCAGGCGTGTGCGCTGGGCCCACCATGTCCACTTGAAACGTGGTGCCCGCCAGCTCCAGGGTTTTACTGCCGCCAAGCCACTCGTCTGCTTCGACAATGCGTGTGTTGGCATCCACCCACGGCGCCAAGTCCGTGCGAGACGCCTGCAAACGCAGCTTGGCCGTTTCGGAGTAGATGTACGCTTTGGCGCGCTGCTCACCAATGATTCGCGCACCCACCTCTTTAAACGCTTGCAAGCCGTAAATATGGTCAGCGTGGTAGTGGGTCACGATGACGTCGGTGATGGGCTTGTCTGTGACCGTCTTAATTTGTGCAATCAAGCGCTTGGCCAACGCGGGTGAGCCCAGTGCGTCCACCACCACCACCCCTTCAGGGGCAATAACGAAACCTGCATTGCTGATGAAATTTTGGTTTTGTGTGCTACCCAGCGCCGCCAAACCTTGCACGTAATACGTGTTGGGGCCTACTTGCTGCAACAGCATAGGCGGCGCGCCTGCCGCTGCCGCCAAGTTGATAAACGCCACACAGACAAGCCCTAGCCACACCTTCAAACGCATCATGACGCTGCTCCCACAGGTAAATATTTATTAACGACCGGACAAATATAAGCTATTACTCATATAAACACCATACCGGTACAACCCACTTTTAGGTACAGTGCACGCAAAGCCACTACCGGCACCACCACAACAACCACCCCCATGCAACAAAGCCACTCACAAAGCCGACTTAGAGACGAAATGCGTTGGTCTTATTTGCCTCCGCTCATGGTGTACGTGGCCGCTGGCATTCAGGGTCTGACCGGCATTGTGGGCACCTTCTTTGTAAAAGACTACCTGGGTCTGTCTGCCGAGTTCCTGGCGGCACTTGGGTTTTGGGCGTTTGTGCCATGGTCACTCAAAATACCAATAGGGCATTTGGTGGACTTGTTGTGGCGCTTCAAGTCGTGGTTGGTGGTGTTGGGTGCCGCACTCATTGCCGCCAGTTTGCTCATCATGGCAGCGCTTGTCGGTGAGCGTGACGCCATGGCTGCACTGTGGAGCGTGAACGCCTGGTACGTTCTTGCAGCCTTGTTATCGCCAGTGGGCTATGTGCTGCAAGACGCTGTAGCCGACGCCATGACAGTAGACGCCGTGCCACGCGTTGACGCCCAGGGCAAGCCCATAAATGCGGCCACCTTAAAGCGCATGCACACCACCATGCAAACGCTGGGACGCGTGGCCATTATTGGTGGCACTGTGGTGGTGGCACTGATCAACCTGTGGGCGTTCAGTGACACGCAAGGGCTGGACGGCCAAGCCAAGCTGGCGCTGTACCAAAGCGTCTACCTCATGGCATTGGCCATACCTGTTATTTCGCTGCTGGGTATTGCCAGTGCGCGTTGGATATACGCGCGCAACTTGGCCGCGCACATGGCCAGAGGATTAAGCCAACCCGATGCACGCGCGCTGCTAAGGCCCAGCACTGAAGCCACCTCGCCCAACTGGACCATCCTGATAGGCAGCGCCGCGTTTGTAGCCCTCACCATCACCCTTGGCCTATCCAACTGGGCCTACAGCCAAGAGGCTATTTTCCTGGGCTCAGCTGCCATTATTTTGTGGCTGATGCGCCGCTTGACGCTTGAGCTAGATACCACCGCACGCAACACCCTGATAGGCACTGCTTTGGTTATTTTCATGTACCGCGCCACGCCCAGTGCTGGCCCAGGCGTGTCGTGGTGGACCATAGACGAGCTGGGCTTTGACGGCAGCTTCTTTAGCGTGCTATCACTCATAGGCAGCGTGCTCACGCTGGTCGGTATGTTTGCGTTCAGGCGCTTTATGGCCGAGCGCTCTATTGTGTATGTGGTGGGCTTTCTGACACTGGCCAGCTTTGTGCTGTCGCTGCCCACACTGGGCATGAGCATGGGCTTGCACCACTGGACAGCGGCCATGACAGGCGGCGTGGTGGATGCAAGATTTATCGCGGTTATCGACACCGCCTTGGAGTCTCCGCTGGGGCAAATTGCCATGATCCCCATGCTGGCCTGGATAGCCAACGCCGCGCCTGCGCACCTTAAAGCAACGTACTTTGCCGTAATGGCCTCGTTTACCAACTTGGCCTTGTCAGCTGCCAGCTTGGGCACCAAGTATGTCAACCAACTGTTTACGCTGGAGCGCGAAGTGCGTGACCCCGCCACCCAAGTCATCACCGTGGCAGCCAACTACCAGTCGCTCACGCCACTGCTGCTAACCGTCATTGCAGCGGGCGTACTCATGCCTGTGGCCGCCATTGTGGTGGTCAAGCGCCTTAACTGGCGCAGCGCCTAACCGCTTAACCGCTTACGACGCAACCAGTGCAGGCTTGCCCAGCATCATGTCGGCTGCCTTCTCGGCGATCATCATGCTGGGCGCATTGGTGTTGCCACCAATCAGCGTGGGCATGATGGACGCATCCACCACACGCAAGCCCTGCACACCATGCACACGCAATTGACTGTCCACCACATCCAATGGGCCGCCGCCCATGCGGCAAGTGCCCACTGGGTGGTAAATGGTGTCCGCATTGGCCCTGATAAAAGCCTCTATGGCTTTGGGCCCCATGACGTCTTTGGTGGGTGAGGTTTCCACCCCTCCCAGGCTTGCCAAAGCAGGTTGGCGCAACAGCTCACGCATGCGCTCAAAACCCCTCACCAGCCGGCGCAAATCGTCTGGATCACTTAAAAAGTTGGGATTTATGCGGGGTGCGGCGTGCGCATGGGCGCTGGATAGCGCGACGCTGCCACGGCTCTTGGGGCGCAACACACACACGTGACACGAGTAACCCAAGCCGTACAAGCGCGCTCGCCCATGGTCTTTGAGCATGCCTGTTACAAAGTGCAGCTGCAAGTCTGGCAAGGTCTCACTTTGGCTAGACTTGATGAATGCGCCGCCCTCTGCAAAATTGGTCGTGAGTATGCCGGTGCGGTGCTTGCGCCACTGCAAGTAGCCCTTCACCATTTTGGGTAGCGCCGACACAGACAGCCCCATTAAATCTGTGAGATGCGGCGCCTTCACCAGTTGCACCACATCCAGGTGGTCTTGCAAATGTTGGCCAACGCCGGGCAAGTCATGCTGCACCGCTATGCCCATGTCTTGCAAGTGACCGCCGGGGCCAATGCCAGAGCGCATCAACACACCCGGCGACTGCAACGCCCCCGCACACAAAGCCACCTCGCGAGACGCTTTAATCTGGCGAACGTGGTTGTCTTGCACAATCTGCACGCCAACCGCACGCCCGTTGTCAAACATCACCTTATCCACCGTTGCGTTGCGCACCACCGTCAGGTTGCGACGCGTGAGCGCTTGCGCCAAATAGGCTTTGGCCGCCGTGTGCCGCTCACCGTTGTTGTGTGTAACTTGATAAATGCCCGCACCCTCTTGCTCGTCATCATTGAAGTCGTGGCGCAGTGGCACACCACCTTGGTGCGCCGCCTGGACAAAGGCCAACGCCACCGGGTTGGGCTCTGGCAAGTCTTTAACGTTTAGCGGGCCGCCGCTACCGTGCCACCGGCTGGCGCCGCGTTCGTTGTGCTCTGAGCGCTTGAAGTAAGGCAACACCTCTGCGTAAGACCAGCCCGCATTACCCATAGCAGCCCAGCCGTCATAGTCCATAGGGTGGCCGCGTACATAAATCATGGCGTTGATCGCGCTGGAGCCACCCAAGCCTTTGCCGCGCGGCTGGTAACACACGCGGTTGTTCAAATGCGCTTGTGGCTCGGTATTAAACGCCCAGTTGAACTGCCCAGTCATGGCCAGGCCAGCAATGCCCGCAGGACAGTCCACCATCACATGGTTGGTGTCGCCGCCGGCCTCAATCAACACCACAGATACGCTGGCGTCTTCACTCAGGCGCGCCGCCAGTGCACAGCCTGCAGAGCCACCACCCACCACTACAAAATCTGGCATTGCTTGTCTCTCCTTGTTGTGTGTTGCTCAAATCATGGCGTAAATACAAACGACGCACAAGCGACGCCAGTCACCCACTAACAGCCCAAGCAACAGGCACAATTGACACAAAACCCTATCACCCACCTTTTTTGGAGCACTACGTTATGAACGATATTCAACGCATTGGCATTATTGGCGCCGGCACCATGGGCAACGGCATTGCACAAGCCTGCGCCACCTGCGGTATTGACGTGGTGATGGTAGACATCAGCCAAGCAGCGGTAGACAAGGGCCTGGCCACTGTGGCGGGCAGCCTGGACCGCTTGATTAAAAAAGAAAAAGCCACCGAAGCCGACAAAACTGCCGCCTTGGCGCGCATTAAAGCCAGCACCCAGTACGCCGACTTGCACGACTGCAACCTGGTGATAGAGGCCGCCACTGAAAACGAGGCGCTTAAGGTCAAAATTTTGCAGCAACTCGACGCAGAGCTGCCCCCAAGCGCCTTGATCGCCAGCAACACCAGCTCTATCTCCATTACCAAATTGGCAGCAGCCACCAAGCGCCCAGAGCAGTTTATTGGCATGCACTTTTTCAACCCAGTGCCCATGATGGCCCTGGTTGAAATTATTCGCGGCCTGCAAACCAGTGACGCCACGCACGACGCCGTTAAAGCCTTGTCTGAGCGCTTGGGCAAAACGCCCATTACCGTGAAAAACGCACCCGGCTTTGTGGTCAACCGTATTTTGGTGCCCATGATCAACGAGGCATTCTTTGTATTGGCCGAAGGCTTGGCCACCCCTGAAGACATTGATGCCGGCATGAAGCTGGGCTGCAACCACCCCATTGGCCCACTGGCCTTGGCAGACATGATTGGCCTGGACGTGTGCTTGGCGGTGATGAACGTATACGTGGAAGAGTACAACGACGGCAAATACCGCCCATGCCCGCTGCTGAAAGAAATGGTGGCTGCAGGCTACTTGGGCCGCAAAACCGGACGCGGCGTTTACAGCTACTAACGCAGGCACGCTGCTTAAGTTACGTTACTGACCTGCCCCCACGAGCCGTACCACTGAATTAGAAGTTGGTCTGCAGGGTCAAGGTTTTATTCCAAAACTGGATGGTTGGTGTTTGCAGCAGCACTTGAATTCACTCGGTGCTGTTGCGCGAACTGAGCCGGTGGTATTCGGCCCAAGCTGCTGTGCGGCCTGACTTCGTTGTAGTCTCTGCGCCACTCAGCGATGCACTCCCTGGCCTGTGACAAGGTCTCAAACCATTGCTCGTTCAAGCACTCGTCACGAAACTTTCCATTGAAGCTCTCGATGTAGCCGTTTTGCATGGGGCGTCCTGGTTGAATCAAGATATGGCGTACGCCATGCGCCGTTGCCCAAGCCATGAAGGCGCGACTGGTGAACTCAGGGCCATTGTCTGTTCGTACAGCCAACGGGTAGCCCCTGAATATTGCAGCTTGGTCCAGCAAACGAGTCACGTATTGGCCTGAGATGCCGTAGTCGACCGCGATGTCCACGCACTCATGACTGAAGTCATCGGCCACCGTCAGGCATTTGCTTCTGCGACCGTTGGACAAACTATCGGACACAAAGTCCATGCTCCACACCTCGTTGACGGTTTGTGCCAACTGCAGCGGCACGCGTTCATTTAATAGCCGCTTGGCCTTCTTGCGACGGCGTACGGCCAAGTTGGCGTCACGGTAAAGCCGATAGACCCGCTTGTGGTTGACGTGCGGGAACTCTGGGCGCAGCAAGTCATGGATGCGTCGGTAACCAAACCTGCGCCGCACGTGAGCAATGTCCACGATGCGCTCGCACAGATCACGGCTGAGTTGATCTGGCTGGGGTCGGTTGCGATAGCTGTCGCGGCTTAGCCTCACAAGACGGCAAGCGTGGCGTTCGGACAGTTGATGGTCTTGGATCATCTTGCCAATCGCCTCGCGTTTGACTTGTGGGGCTAGCGCTTTACGCCGAAGACGCTCTTGAGCGCATGGATGTCCAAATGGGCCTCGGCCAGCAGCTTCTTGAGCTTGGTGTTCTCAGACTCCAAATCCCGCAGCCTGGAAGCATCTGAGGCCTCCATGCCGCCGAACTTGGAGCGCCACTTGTAAAAAGTAGGCTGGCTAAAGCCGCCACTGCGGCAGAGATCCTTGATGGACATGCCTGCTTCAGCTTGTTTGAGGAATCCGATGATTTGCTCATCGGTAAATCGTGTGGTCTTCATATCCGCAATTCTCCAAAATTTGCGGACCAACTGCCATTACTTTGGTACGGCTGGGAGGGGGCAGGTCAAGACGTGTTCTGTTAGCTGCACAAATCCTAGTTAGCTAAACTGACATTGGACGTGCCCGCTATCCCAGACGTGTTCTGTTAGCTGCACAAATCCTAGTTAGCTAAACTCAGGTAGTAGGCGTCAAGCATCCTTCGGTAGTTCTGTTAGCTGCACAAATCCTAGTTAGCTAAACTGAGGATGATCAACGCCAGCACGATGCCGAGGTTCTGTTAGCTGCACAAATCCTAGTTAGCTAAACTCGTTCAGCTCTTGGTCTGCATCAACCACCAGTTCTGTTAGCTGCACAAATCCTAGTTAGCTAAACTACACCGACGACGAGGACGTGGACGACAGCAGTTCTGTTAGCTGCACAAATCCTAGTTAGCTAAACTACTTGCTGCTCATCAACGTTTGCTGGCTTGGTTCTGTTAGCTGCACAAATCCTAGTTAGCTAAACTTGACCATTGATGCAAGAACCAGGGCGTTAGGTTCTGTTAGCTGCACAAATCCTAGTTAGCTAAACTTGACCAACGCAAATCACACGCACGGCACTGTTCTGTTAGCTGCACAAATCCTAGTTAGCTAAACTGCGCAATGAGGCGATCAATAACACCATCAAGTTCTGTTAGCTGCACAAATCCTAGTTAGCTAAACTTCATAAGCCGATACACCGTCACGTAGTGAAGTTCTGTTAGCTGCACAAATCCTAGTTAGCTAAACTCCGACCCACGCTCACGCAAGAGCTTGACCGGTTCTGTTAGCTGCACAAATCCTAGTTAGCTAAACTTGTGAATTCTTCCCCGCAGGTTTTGCACTTGTTCTGTTAGCTGCACAAATCCTAGTTAGCTAAACTCAAACACCGGACTGTGGTACTACGTTGGATTGTTCTGTTAGCTGCACAAATCCTAGTTAGCTAAACTGCTGGCCGTTGAGGTGCCAAAACCCATTCAGTTCTGTTAGCTGCACAAATCCTAGTTAGCTAAACTATTCGGGCGTTCCCTGTGCGTGGTCACTCAGTTCTGTTAGCTGCACAAATCCTAGTTAGCTAAACTCTCCTCCAGCCAATCGAAGGTGGTGTTCTGTTCTGTTAGCTGCACAAATCCTAGTTAGCTAAACTCATCTGGTGGGCTTGTTGGCGCCGTTGCGAGTTCTGTTAGCTGCACAAATCCTAGTTAGCTAAACTCCGCCCCGCGCTCACGCCTGAATCGCCCCGGGTTTCGTGGAGGCCAGTTGGTTTAAGTTGAGACCTCGGTCTCGCTTTTCCCGGCAAGTTGCCGGTAGTAGTTCACCTCAGCTTCAGCCGGTGGAATATACCCAATCGAGCTGAGCAGTCGGTGGTGGTTGAACCAAGCGACCCATTCCAGGGTTGCCAGTTCCAGTGCCTCCTTGGTTTTCCAGGGTGCACGGCGGTGGATCAATTCGGCCTTGTACAGCCCATTGATCGTCTCGGCCAGGGCGTTGTCGTAGCTGTCGCCACGGCTGCCCACCGAGGGCTCGATCCCGGCTTGTGCCAGGCGTTCGGTGTAGAGAATGGAAACATATTGAGACCCCCTATCTGAATGATGAATCAAGGCATCCGAGCGTTCGGGCTGCCGGTCAAACAAGGCTTGCTCCAGTGCATCGAGCACAAAGTCCGTGCGCATGGAGCTGCTCACCCGCCAGCCCACGATGCGCCGGGCAAATACATCGATCACGAAGGCCACGTATTGCCAGCCCTGCCAAGTGCTGACATAGGTGAAGTCCGACACCCACAGCTGGTTGGGCCGATCGGCCTTGAATTGACGATTGACCCGGTCTAGCGGGCACGGCGCTGCTTTATCTGACACCGTGGTGCGGACGACCTTGCCTCTGCGAACGCCGTGCAATCCCATACGTTTCATCAGCCGCTCGACCGTACAGCGCGCCACTTTGTTTCCTTCACGATTCATCTGGTGCCACACCTTGTCAGCGCCGTAGACCTGCATGTTGGCCTGCCAGACGGCTTGGATCTGAGGCATCAGGGCTTCATCACGTTTGGCTCGGGCGCAAAGCAGTTCTGGCTGGCGTTTGCGGGCAGCATGGCATCTGTAGCCAGACGGGGCGATTTGCAGCACTTTGCAAATCGGCTCGACCCCATAGGCCTCGCGGTTTTGATCAACAAAGTCCCTCAGGACTTGAGTCGGCGGTCGAGCTCCGCCTGGGCAAAAAAAGCACTCGCCAACTTGAGGATTTCGTTGGCTTTGCGCAGTTCCTTGACTTCGCGTTCTAGGTCTTTGATGCGAGATCGCTCATCAGAGCTGACGCCATCGCGCATGCCTTCGTCAACCTCATGCTGGCGAACCCAGTCGTTGAGGGTTTGCGGCACGCAGCCAATCTTGGGTGCGATGGACTCAATGGTGGCCCACAGGGAGGGGTACTCGCCTCGGTGTTCGAGCACCATGCGGACAGCGCGTTGGCGCACCTCGGGTGAAAAACGATTTGATTTCTTGCTCATGGCTCCATCTTCTCAAAGTGTGGAGCCTCCTCAAAATCCGGGGCGATTCACGCCAGCGCTTGACCAGTTCTGTTAGCTGCACAAATCCTAGTTAGCTAAACTCAAAAATCACCACACCAGGCGCGCCCGCTCGTTCTGTTAGCTGCACAAATCCTAGTTAGCTAAACTAATCTTGGCAGCCGTCACGGCAAAAAACGAGTTCTGTTAGCTGCACAAATCCTAGTTAGCTAAACTTATAGCCGCCGACTGCACCAACATTAAGACGTTCTGTTAGCTGCACAAATCCTAGTTAGCTAAACTGTGCGTGTGATGGCCCAGCGCCTCGATGCAGTTCTGTTAGCTGCACAAATCCTAGTTAGCTAAACTCACAAAGTCGCACCACTTGCGCTCAGCGCAGTTCTGTTAGCTGCACAAATCCTAGTTAGCTAAACTCAAGTTGGCGCTCAACCCGGCTGATGTGCGGTTCTGTTAGCTGCACAAATCCTAGTTAGCTAAACTAGAAAACCCGGTGGCGTTCATGGGCCTGATGTTCTGTTAGCTGCACAAATCCTAGTTAGCTAAACTCGACGGATCGATAGTGGCCGCAATCGAATCGTTCTGTTAGCTGCACAAATCCTAGTTAGCTAAACTGCGTGCTCATGATGTGCTCAGCAAGCCAGGGTTCTGTTAGCTGCACAAATCCTAGTTAGCTAAACTCCAGAACCTGTACTCCTTTGATTTCAAAGGGGTTTTCTTTGGCATGGCTGCACTAAACACGGCTAAAAAAGTACGTATTGGGGCGGTGCTTCGATCTTTTTTTGCGGCTTTCGGCCGCTGAAGGTGACCGTACGCTCATATTGCTTGTCGGTAAATTGCAACACGCTGACCCGGCCCCCAACGGGAAGCGCCGCCTCCACGTACCTGCACTGGGTGGCACACTGGGCATGGCTGCTACAAAAGCGTAGGTAAACACTGAACTGAGCCATCTCAAATCCCAAGTCAAGCAGCGCCAGCCTAAAGTCATGCGCAGCCTTGCGCTCCTGCTTGGTTCCTACCGGCAAGTCAAACATCACCAGTATCCACATGAGCCGGTATCCCGATAGCGCTCTTGTGGTGCTCACAGTAAATTGGCACTGTTGCGGTTTATCAAATGTGCGGAACGCAGCGGAAGCTCTAGATGGTTGCGCTCGGCCCCGTAGTATTGCGCCACAGAAACCGCCAGCCGACTCACACACCCCATAAGCGGTGTAACGCCGTAAGGGGTGGGCATATCGCGTGTCATGGCTTGGGCAATCGCTATTTTTACTTCAGGCACAAGCGCGTTTTGGCCATTCTGGCGCGCCTCCCAAACCACCTCGTCAATAACCGGTCTAAATGGCTCCATCAAGTCATCCACCAGCCGAAAAGCGTTGGCAGCGTTGCAATGATGCATACCTATGCTTGGGTGTAAGCCAGCGGCCGCTATGGCCCTGGCGGTTGTGGCCCGCAAAACCGTGTACCCATAGTTCAGCATTGCGTTTGTGCCGGGCTCGGTACGGTCTCGCCTAAACTCGGCGCCAAACAACAAGGTCCAATACCGGCGAGCACCTTGTGCCTCGATGTTATCTGGGTCGCCGCTCTTGACTTTACCCACCAAGGCGTCAAGCGGAATGTGAGGCCTGCCAAGTTGCTGCAGCAAGCGGGCTTGTTGCTCTAGCTTGGCTTTGACCACCATGGCCCAGGCCCGCTTATGCATGGGCTTGCTGGCCTGAATTTGGGCTTGGATTCGTTTGGCCACCTCAAAGTTGGAATCAAACGGCCACAACACGCCAGCCACCTGGTGGTTGGAGCCACACAACACCATGGGCACGCCACGTTCGGCCAGCGCTACCAGCAGGTTGTTGGTGTAGCTCACACCATGCGCGTGCACAATCAGGGCTGCCATATCGTCCAACGGCACCCTGCCAAGCTCGGTGCGATCGCCATCGGCATCACGCACCAGCATAAAGCCACGATACGCCGACAGGTGACGACTATCTTGCGCCACCTCCACAATACGGTCCAGCATGCCTTACTTGTGTATTCGCACGTCGCCTATTGGCGAGACGGTAGCGTAACGTGCTTGAGTTTTTTGAAGCATCCGCGCCGATTTAGACATAAGCCGCCTCACCCCGCCTTCTTTTTTTCTGTCTCTGGCGTCGGCATCTGCCTCACTTGGGCAAACAAGAACTACGTCACCATTTTTCGCAAGTTGTTGAGCCACATACAACTCAGACTTATGGCCTTTTAACTTCGCCCAAACATAATCTCCTTTCCGTATCACCATCACAACATCACCAAGGTTTTGAATGTGACGATTGATGACCTTCAATGCCTCATCTTGACATTTTGCATGCTTAGCTATTTGATATGCCTCGAACGTGCTGATTGCATGCGAACACCACATCCCGTTGTTATTCAATATGACCATGCAGTAGTTACTTTGGGGGAACAGTCCCTTGTATGGCTTTAGCTCACCATTGACCACACCATGCCGTTCGCGCATGTAAACCGTATCATTCCGTGCATGTATGAGTTCAAGGGCGCTGGGGTCTTTATCCTCTTTAGGCTTCTCTCCTTTACCGTTGTTGCTTTGTCTCTTTTTCTTTTGGTCAATTTTCCCGTCAGAACTGTAAATTGACCCTGTAAACATGGCACCCTGATAGCCGTGGTCGGGCTTGTGGCTGACTTTTATGCTCGCCACTGCGCGGGCTACGTGCGCTTTGTAGGTGGGCCATGGTGGCTCAAAGGTATCGATCAGCCGGTCCATGCCGCGTTCGTCGGCCCTGGCATTGGCGGTTGCAAACGCCCACAGTGTGCGCCGGTCGGTGATGCCAATGACGCAGGCGTCCACCGCGTGGTGGCGGTGGTCATCTCGGTTTTTTTCACCGTCTAGGCCAAGCACATCGTTGAGCCCAAGAAAGCCTCTGAGCATGCCGGTGAGTTTGCCAGGCACGACCCATGTGTCATTCTCTGGGCATATCAGAGTGAGGTATTCGCGCGCCAAGCTTGCTGCGTGCCGGGTGTCGTTGAGTGCTCGGGCCAAAAAATCGTTGCCCTCTTCGCCAAGCCATTGCTGGTAGCCGTCCTCGGCGAACCGTTTGCGCTTGTGCCGATTCGGCATAAGGGCCACGCGCTGCAGTATGTCGTCATAAATCCAGCCTTGCGCCTCAAACGCTTGCCTTGCCTCCCATGGCGTGCGTTTGGCTTTGATACGGTTTGCCAGGCGCATGCAAACCACCTTGTTGTTGAGGCTGTCATCCAGCGTTTCCTTAAAAGGCAGGATGTGGTCAACCTCGGTGCTGCCGTCAAACAGCATGCGGGCGCTTATTTGTGTGCCGCTGTAGGGGCAGCGTCGTGCAGTCGCGTCTCTGCTTAGCTCTTCCCACAATATCCACTTTTGCACATCGGCGCGCTTGACCAAATCGGGTTCGGTTCCAAGCAGGTCGGCAATTTCATTGCGAATTCTTTGGTTTCTTTTTTGGTTGTCAGCTTGACGCTTTTGGTCTTCAGCGCGCTCGGCTGCGCTTTTCTTTAAGTCGTTGGCCACCTCAATCACCACTTGGTCCGGGCGACCGTAGCGTTTGATTAGGGCGTTGACCACCACCCGCACTTGGTTAAGCGCCACGTGCACGGTGGGGTTGGCCACTTTGCCGTAGCGCTGTTCGTCGGGGTCGTCTTCGATGCCCGTGCCAAACGCTACCCGTGCTTGCATGTATTTGCCGTAGTAAGGCAGTTCATCCATGATCTCACCGGTTGTTGCGCTGTGACTATCAAAGCCAGCGGCCACGACGGCTTTGTCGTAGGTGATAACGTCTTGTTGCAGCTCGGGCAGTATGCGGTCTATCGCCACCTTGCTTAGGCGGCCGTAGCCTTCGGGTAAGTTGGTCTCAAGCACCCGCTCGGCGGTCACACCGTCCAGGCCGTGGGTTTGCTGCAGCCAGGCGATGACGTCTTCGTCTTTGAGCTCGTCGGCAAGTAGCATACTGACCAGCTGGTCTTGCTCTGCCAAGCTTAAGTCGTCCCATTGCGCGCCAAAGGTTTGGATCATGGCCGCTCGGGCGGCGTCTCCCTTAAGGTCTTTGCGCTTGTCGTCCTCTAGGTTAAACGTGCTGCCTCGCGGCAGTTTGATTTTTTTGGCCAGCGCCGAAAAGCTTGCCCTTCCTTTTTCTGCTTTGCGGAGCACGTCAACCAACACGTCGCGCTCTTGCAGGGTGAGTGGGCGCACATCTAGCCTGTCATCCAGCACCCGTAGGTTGTTCACCTCTTGGTATATGCGAAACAATTGCTGGCTTGGCAGCGCCAACGGCGCCCGCTCTTGATCCGGCAATAAGGTGCACCGCCCCGGCTTAACTGGCCTCAGCGGGCGCTGGTAAAAGATTGCGTCGAACAGCGCGGCATGCGCCTGCGGGCTAAACGGCCCAGCGTCGCACCCGGCGCGCAGCTCGACCTGCTTATCCCACAGCGCCTCAAACTCTTCTTTCACCATGGCGCGGTCAATGTATAGGTCGTAGCTTTTGACGGTTTTGGTCTTGCCACCTTCAACCGGCACTTTATCCTCACGGTACCGAGCTCTGGGGGGCTCGCCGCACTGCACACGATGCCACAGCCAGGCCCCTACCGTGGGGTGCTGGCCATCGCTCAGCTGCTGGCGTACGCTAAGCAAAGCCTCTTTCATGGCGCCTTTGTTTTCGTCTTTGGATGCCGATTTGCGGTTGCTTTGAAAGCCACGACGTTGGTTGAGATGAAACACCGCCCGGGCAAACTCGTTGGGGGTGAGCTCTTGACTGAGCCCCTTATGGCGTAGTTCGTAGGGGTTTAGATTGGCCAAGGCCCGCCTGGCCTGCTCGTCTTGAGGGAAAAACCCATGCTCGATCAGCTTGTTCATCAGCTTGCTGCGGCGTTGCAAAAACCTGTCACGCCGCCTGCGCATCAGCCTTGCCTCGCGCCGCCCAACCGCCAGCGATGCATGGCTCTTTGGGTCGCGCCCGTCGCCAAAAATGCGTGACCCGGCGCGGATGATTGATTTGGGATGCTGATAGGCGTCCAGCCCCAGGATTGCCCACCCTATGGATTTTTGGCCCCAATATCCAGCGCCAAACGATATGAAACCATAAATTCTCCTTTTTTTAAAAAAAGCTGTTGACATGAGAACTATAGCATCAATATAATTACGCCTTACTAGCTAACTAGGATTTGTGCAGTTAACACTAACAAGTACATTAATGTGCACAAAATGAAGGCCACCCATGAGGTGGCCTTTTCTTTTTTGGCGCGGCGTTGGCTGGTTGAGCGTACGCATTGGCTTGGGCGGCCAACAATGAGCTCACACTCCTCTTACAACACCGATTGCATTTGCAACGTTGCCGCTGCTCTGCTACCAAGGCAGTGCTTGGCCCTTGTAATCAAAAAATCCGCCACTATCAGCCGCGGTCAAACCGTCCACCACGGCTTGCAACTCGGATGCAGCTACGCTGGCCGGGCGTACCTGTAAGCCTGTTTTGGCAAATGGGGCTGATAAGCCCGTATCAACAGTCCCCGGGTGCAGCGCCACGCAAATGGCTTCTTTGTTGTGGCGGTGCAGCTCAATTGAAGTTGTTTTGACAAACTGGTTCAAGGCCGCCTTTGAGGCCCGGTAGCCATACCAGCCGCCCAGGGCGTTGTCGCCAATGCTGCCCACCTTGGCCGACACGGCCACCAACACCACTCGCCCCTGCCTGGGCAGCAACGGCGCCAGTGCTCCCAGCAACAGGGCCGGCCCAATGGCGTTTACCTGCATGACATGCTGCAAGTAATGCGCATTGAGGTGACGCAAGCTGCGCTCTGGCTGACCTAGCTCACTGTGCAGGTAGCCGGTTGCCACAACCACCTGGCGCAGCTGGGCGCCAGTGCTGGCCATGTGCTGTTGCAGCCATACGGCAGCTTGACCAATGGTGTTTGGCTGGGTGTAGTCGATAACGGGCGCAGTACTGCGGCCCAAGCCCACAGACTGGCTGGGGGTTTGCGCCGCGTTGGGGTTGTTGGCGTCTTGGTCTTGCAGCAACTGCAACCAGGCTTGCCCCAGCCCGCCACCAGCCCCCACCACCAATCTTAGGGCTTTTGTATTTGGGGGCGAAACAAGTGTGCAGGGGTTGGGTGCGGTAGACGTCATGGCCTTATTGAACCCCAGACCGAACAGCCCTGCCCACAAGTGGGAATGACAGACACAAATTCAGTACACAATACGAAAATGACCCAACAAAACGCACCCACACAACGCTTTACAGACGCCGCGCAGGCCCTGGCGTATGTGCAGCAAATTTACCAGGACGCGGTGTCGCTGCTGCGCGCAGGCTTGAAGGATTTCGTGGACAACGGGCAGTCCGCCACCACACCACAGCGCGTGCGCGCTTGTTACCCCATGGTGCGGTTTCAAACGCTCAGCGTCACGCGCTCGGAAGGCGCCAACAAGGCTTTATCGTATGGTTTTGTGAGCGGTGCGGGCACGTTTGAGACCACGCTCACGCGCCCTGATTTGTTTGCCGACTACTACGCACTGCAGTTCAAGCTGCTGCTGCAAAACCACGATGCTGTGCTGGAAGTGGGCGTGAGTGATGTACCCATACCCGTGCATTTTTCATTGGCAGAGCAGGATCACGTTGAGGGCCAGCTCAGCGACGCACGCCGGGCGCAGTTGCCAGACGTGTTTGACTTGCCAGACCTCATGGCCATGGACGACGCCATCGCCAACGGCGATTTGCTACCCGAAGAAGTCAAGCCACTGGCTTTGTTTACGGCGCCACGTGTGGACTACTCGCTACACCGTTTGCGCCACTACACCGGCACGTCACCGCATGGCTTTCAAAACTTTGCCTTGCTCACCAACTACCAGTTCTACATAGATGAGTTTGTGGCGTTGGGCAAACAGCTGATGCTTGACGCCAACAGTCAATACATTGGCCTGATTGAGCCAGGCAACGTGCTGACGCGACGCGTCAACCTCACTGACGCAGAAGAAGCAGTCTTGCAAGATGCAGTGCAAGGTGCCCAAGGCGTGGCTCCGCCTCGCTTACCCCAAATGCCCGCCTACCACTTGGTGCGCGTTGACCGTGGCGGTATCAGCCTGGTCAACATTGGCGTGGGGCCCAGCAACGCCAAAACCATGACCGACCACATAGCCGTGCTGCGCCCCTATGCGTGGATCATGTTGGGCCACTGCGCAGGCCTGCGCAACAGCCAGGCCTTGGGCGACTACGTATTGGCCCACGGCTACGTGCGCGAAGACCACGTACTTGACGAAGAGCTACCGCTGTGGGTGCCCATACCGCCGTTGGCTGAAGTGCAAATCGCGTTGGCCAACGCCGTGGCGGAAGTCACCCAACTGGAGGGCAGCGAGCTTAAGAAAGTGCTGCGCACTGGCACCGTGGCCAGCACCGACAACCGCAACTGGGAATTGCTGCCGTTTTACGGCGAGCGCAGCACACCGGCCAAGCGTTTTTCGCAGTCGCGCGCCATTGCCCTGGACATGGAAAGCGCCACTGTTGCCGCCAACGGCTTCAGGTTTCGCGTGCCCTATGGCACCTTGCTGTGTGTGTGAGACAAGCCACTACACGGTGAAATCAAGTTGCCCGGCATGGCCAACCATTTTTACCGTGAGCGCGTGAACCAGCATTTGCAAATTGGCATCTTGGCGTTGGAAAAGTTGCGCCAAGCCGGTGAGCAGCTGCACAGCCGCAAGCTGCGCAGCTTCAACGAAGTCGCCTTCCAATGATGCACGGGCATAGCCATGTCTAGACTAACGGGCAACACGCGCGGCATGGCGTCCATGCTGCTGGCCATGGGCTGCTTCGCGGCCATGGACACGGTGCTCAAAATCATGTCTGCCGATTTGCCACCCATGCAAATGGCGGCATTGCGTGGCTTGGGCGGCCTGCCGTTTTTGGTGGTTTATTTGTGGCGGCGCAAATCGTTTAAGTCCATCGTGCAAGTGCGCTGGGGCTTGCAGGTGTTTCGCGGCCTGCTGGCCATTGTCATGCTGTGGTCGTTTAGCGTAGGCATCAAAGAGCTTGCACTCACCCAGGCCTACACGTTGTTTTTTATTGCGCCACTGCTGGTGTCTGTGCTGGCCTGGCCCATATTGGGCGAAAAGGCACACGGCTTTCAGTGGTTTACCTTGTTGCTGGGCTTGGCCGGTGTGGTGGTTGCCTTGCGCCCCTCTACAGATGGTTTGCTCACCTGGGGTAGCGCCGCCGTTTTAGGCGCTGCCACCTGCTATGCCATCAGCGCAGTCGTTAGCAGGCGCTTGTCACGTACAGACACCACAGACAGCCAAGTGTTTTGGGTGTTGGTGTTTTTAGGCTTTGGTGCAGGTCTTCTTGCACTGCCCAACTGGCAGCCCCTTACCGCGCAACACTGGGCGCTGATGCCTGCCTTGGCAACCAGTGGCTTTATCGGTCAGCTGGCTATTACAGACGCCTTCAAACACGGCAGAGCCGCAGCTGTTGCGCCGTTTGAATACAGTGCACTGGGCTGGAGCATTGGCATTGACGTGGCCTTGTGGTCAGTGTGGCCAGATGCGCTGACGCTGGGTGGGGCCACCATTGTGATGGTGGCGGGTTTGCTGCTGATGCGGCGCGAGCGAGGGGTGGTGGCCAGCACTTCGGGGGCTTAGGCCGTTTCGACTCAAGGCGTCTTACTCGGCATGGCTGTGCGTTTGACGGCGCTGCACCTGGGCTCAATCCACCCCCACCAAATCAGCCATCGCCTGCCCCAGCTTCACCACGCTTCCAGCCTTCCAGTCTTCACCAAATTGAAGCCTTGTCTCAGCGGTATTGCCCGCGCCTGGCCACAGCATCACCACTGTAGAGCCCAGCATGAATCGCCCCATTTCAGCGCCTTGCTCAAGGCTTATTTCACCGGCTGCGTAGCGTTTGTCTTGCACGGTTTTGCTGCGTGGCGGGTTAACCGTGCCATGCCATACCGTGGCCATGCTGCCCACAATGGTGGCCCCCACCAACACCATCACCATGGGGCCGTGCCCTGTGTCAAACCAGCACACCACGCGCTCGTTTCTGGCAAACAGACCAGGTACGTGCGCGGCTGTGAGTGGGCTCACCGAGAACAAGTCACCAGGCACATAAGTCATGCGCGTGAGCGTGCCCGCGCAGGGCATGTGAATGCGGTGGTAGTCCTTGGGGCTTAAGTAAATGGTGGCGAAGTGGCCGTTGTCAAAGGCTTGGGCTTCCTCTGCCTCACACGCCAGCAAGGCCTGCGCGCTGTAGTGGTGGCCTTTGGCTTGAAAGATCTGGCCTGCCTCAACAGCGCCTAGCTGGCTTACGGCGCCGTCTACCGGGCTCACCCAGTCAGCGCTGGCAATGGGGCGCACGCCTTTGCGCAGTGCGCGTGTAAAAAACTCGTTAAAGGTTTTGTAAGCACCCAGGTTGGGTTGCTCGGCTTCCATCATGTTGACTTGGTAGCGGCGCACAAAATCATTGATGATCATGGTGGTGATGACCCCCATGGGCGTGCTGGCCACCCAGCCGCCAAATTGCGTCATGGCTTTTTTGGGCCAAATGTATTGTTGCCAAACGGCTGATCGTTGCGACACACGCTGCCTTTTCATTTGCGCTGCTCACACCGGGCAAGCACCCAAATGAAGCAAAAAGAATTAGTTATGTACGCAGCGCGACACAAAAGCCGCCAAACGCACACCGTCAATGCCCAGAATTCTATGCGCAGCAAACCCTTGCAACGATTAGAGGCGGTTTCTAACGCTAGACTAAACACCTATGACCACAGCCAACTCGCCAGACTCGGTGACTCAGCCGATAGAACCCGATAACACACGCAACGGCCAAGCGCCATTGTTGCAATGTGAACACTTGGTTAAACGCTTTGGCGACACCACCGTGGTGCAAGACTTGAGCTTTGACATCAAACCGGGTGAGTGCCTGGGCATTATTGGCCCCAATGGCGCTGGCAAAACCACCACCATACGCATGTGCTTGGGCTTGACCGCGCCAGACCAGGGCCACATAGGCTACCAAAGCGTGCACGGCCAGGCGCTGCGCATGCCCCAAGATGCATTGGCCATCAAGGCCGAGCTGGGTGTGGTGAGCCAGTCTGACACGCTAGACCCAGACTTTTCTTGTGAAGAAAACATCGCGGTGTATGGCCGCTACTTTGGCCTGGACGCCACCGAGCTGAAGGCACGCACACCTGACTTGCTGGACTTTGCAGTGCTGGGCAACAAAGCGCACGCCCGCCCATCAGAATTGTCTGGCGGTATGAAGCGGCGCTTGAGCTTGGCAAGAGCACTGGTCAACAATCCACGCCTGCTGGTGCTGGACGAGCCCACTACCGGCCTGGACCCGCAAGCGCGTCACTTGATGTGGGAGCGACTGCAACAGCTGCTGCAAGTGGGCAAATCGATTTTACTCACCACCCACTTTATGGACGAAGCAGAGCGTTTGTGCGACAGGCTCATCGTGCTGGACCATGGCCGCAAGTTGGCCGAGGGCTCGCCGCGCGCGCTGATTGCGCAACACATAGAGCCCGAAGTGGTGGAGGTGTATGGCCCAGGCGCCGTGAACCTGGCAACTGCGCCCATTCGCTCACGCGCAGATCGTGCAGAGGTGGTGGGTGACACGGTGTTTTTCTACACCCACCACGCCGCCAGCTTGTTGCTGGAGCTGGCCCGCCAGCCGCAGTTGCGCACACTACACCGCCCTGCCAACCTGGAAGACCTGTTCTTGAAGTTGACTGGCCGCCAAATTCGTGAGGGTGCATAAGAATGAGCAACACCGACAAGCTAAGCGCCGATACCAGCACAACACCACAAACGCCTGCAGACCAGGCCACGCCAGCCAGCCTGACCAACCACGGCGGCCAGGTCAGCGACATGGCCCCAGCCAGCCGCAAGCGCTACAAGCGCCGCTGGGGCAGCGCCTCAACAAGCGTTTGGCGTATGCCACAACTGGACGCCAGCTTTTGGCCTGTGTTCTTTCGCAACTTTTTGGTGTGGCGCAAGCTGGCTGTCCCCAGCCTGGTGGGCAACATTGCCGAGCCGCTGATCTGGTTGGTGGCGTTTGGCTACGGCATGGGCGCGCTGATTGGCACCATTGAGGTAGGCAGCCAAACCGTGCCGTATTTGCTGTTTTTGGCCAGCGGCAGCATTTGCATGAGCGCCATGAACGCCGCGTCGTTTGAGGCCTTGTACTCGGCCTTCTCGCGCATGCATGTGCAAAAGACATGGGACGGCATCATGAATGCACCCATCAGCCTGGACAACATTGTGCTGGCCGAAATGCTGTGGGCCTCGTTCAAAGCGCTGTTCACGGCCACCGCCATCATGGGCGTGATGCTGGCGCTCAACATCAGCACCAGCCCCAAGCTGATAGCCGCATGGCCTGTGCTCATGCTCACAGGCATAACGTTCAGCTGCCTGGCCCTGGTGTTTAACGCGCTGGCCAAAGGCTATGACTTTTTCACCTACTACTTCACGCTGTTTTTAACACCCATGATGTTTTTAAGCGGTGTGTTTTTTCCGCTCAACCAACTACCGTCCTGGGTGGCCGACATTGCCAACGCCTTGCCGCTGGCCAATGCGGTGGCACTGGTCAGGCCCTTGTTTATGGACCAGTGGCCAGACCAGGCATGGTGGCATTTGCTGGTATTGCTGGCCTATGCGGTCGCGGCGTTTTGGGTGGCGCTGGCGCTTACCCGCAAGCGCTTTGGCATGTAAGCTGAGGCCTGAGTCAACCCTGAACCAGGTTCAGGGTGTACAAACCATGGCCGCGAGATGCGCCATTTGCTTGCGGTCTCAACTGTTAGGCTGAGCCAGCCACAGCACAACGCTTAACGGCTGGCACCCGCAAAACGCTGAGCCATCTCCTCCAGCCCCATCTCCGCCAAGATGCGATCTATCTTTTCTTGCGCCCCAGCCTGCGCCCCACCGACGCGCTTAGCCAAAATCAACTCGTTTTTCATAGAGTGCTCCCAGCCCACCAGCTCTGTCACCGTCACATGATAGCCACTGGCCTCCAAGCGCAAACAGCGCAGCACGTTGGTCATTTGGCTGCCAAATTCGCGCGTGTGCAGCGGGTGTCGCCACAGCTCAGCCAGTGGTGTGCGCGCCAGGTTGAGGGCTTTGTTGTGGCGCATCACACTGGCCATCTCGGCCTGGCAACACGGCACAACGACCATGGCTTGGGCTTGGCGCTGTAGACCAAAACTAATGGCGTCGTCTGTTGCCGTGTCGCAGGCATGCAAGGCGGTCACCACGTCCACTTTGTCTGGCAAGGCCTTACTGGTCATGGCTTGCTCAACGCTCAAGGCGTGAAAAGTCATGCCCTCAAAACCCAACTGTTTGGCCAAAGCCGCCGAGCGCTCAACCAGCTCCTGGCGCGTCTCTATGCCAATGACTTGGCCACCATTGAGTGCCTTGAGCACAAGGTCGTACAAAATAAAACCGAGGTAAGACTTGCCAGCACCGTGGTCTACCAGGGTCACCGCGCCGCGCTCTTTGTGTCGCGCCGCAATCAAAGGCTCAATAAACTGCACCAAGTGGTAGACCTGCTTGAGCTTGCGCCGGCTGTCCTGGTTGAGCTTGCCGTCGCGCGTGAGTATGTGCAGCGCTTTAAGCAAGTCCACAGACTGGCCTGGGCGCAACTCTGGCAGCTGCTCTTGAAGGGTTGGTGTGGGCTTTTTGCCGCTGGTGTGTTTGGCCATGGCGTCATCATAAGGCGGCGACAATAGCGCATGGACCTCACCAGCAGCAACACCAACGCAACGCCGCAAGGCTATGACCAACTCACGCCTGATGTGATGCTGGATGCCCTTGCCAGTGTGGGTCTGCACGGCGACGGGCGCATGCTGGCGCTAAGCTCCTATGAAAACCGCGTGGTGCAGTTTCATGTGGAAGACACGTCCGGGCTAGCCAGTGCGGTTGTGGCCAAGTTTTACCGCCCCAACCGCTGGAGTGATGCAGCCATTCTTGAAGAACACAGCTTTGCACATGAGCTGATGACAGGCGAAGTGCCCATGGTGGCACCCTTGACGCTGAATGGCGCCACACTCAACCACTTTGCAGGCTATGCGTTTTCGGTTAGCCCATCGCGCGGCGGGCGGCGTCCCGAGCTAGACGACTTTGAGGTGCTGGAGTGGATTGGCCGCTTGCTGGCGCGCCTGCACAACGTGGGCGCGGCCAAACCATTTGCGCATCGCCCTGCCATCAACCCCGCAACCTACGGCACAGCGTGCAAGGAATGGCTGCTGGCCAACAACGCGTTGCCCCTGGAGGTGCAACGCCTGTGGTGCGACACCTTTGACCAAGCCATGGCCACCGTGCACAGCAAGTGGGCCACTTACAACGAGTCGCAGTTTGAGCATGCCCACATCCGCCTGCACGGCGACTGCCACCCTGGCAATATTTTGTGGACACCAGATGACGGTCCGCACTTTGTAGACCTGGACGACGCGCGCAGCGGCCCCGCCATACAGGATTTATGGATGCTGTTGTCAGGCGAGCGCAACGCGCAAACCGTGGCTTTGTCTGCGGTACTGGACGGCTATGAGCAAGTACGCGCCTTTAACCGCGCGGAATTGGCGCTGATAGAGCCGCTGCGCACCTTGCGCATGGTGCACTACAGCACCTGGCTGGCCAAGCGCTGGGACGACCCTGCTTTTGCCGCCAACTTTCCGTGGTTTGGTAGTCCAGACTATTGGCACGGTCAAGTACACCAGCTGCAAGAGCAAATTGAAGCCATGCAAGAACCCGCACTTTTTGTATAAAAAACTATGAACACACACTTTTACAAACCCGAAGAGGGCCACGGCCTACCCCACGACCCGTTTAACGCCATTGTTGGCCCGCGCCCCATTGGCTGGGTGTCTACCCACAATGAACAAGGCCAACTCAACCTGGCCCCATACAGTTTTTTTACGGCGTTTAACTACACGCCACCCATTGTGGGCTTTACCAGCATTGGCGCCAAAGACAGCTTGCACAACGCGCGCGCTACGGGCGAGTTTGTGTGGAACCTGGTCACCAAGCCCCTGGCCAAGGCCATGAATGAGACCTGCGCGGTTGTGCCACTGGGCCAAAGTGAGTTTGAGCTGGGTGGCTTGACGCCAGCGCCGTCCAGCGTCGTGAAGCCGCCACGCGTGGCCCAAAGTCCTGTGAACTTTGAATGCAAGGTCACGCAAATTGTGCAGCTCACCACCACAAACAACGAGGCCCTAGAGACGTGGCTGGTACTAGGCCAAGTGGTGGGTGTACACATTGAACACAGCTTGCTGGTTAACGGCGTGTACGACACGGCCGCTGCTCAACACGTGCTTCGCGGCGGCGGTCCATCCGACTACTTCGCGCTTGGCCCTGATGCCAAGTTTTTAATGCCCAGACCTGCGTCCGCAGCGGCGCAGCAACGCAAGGGTTAATGGCACTGCACGCCAAGCACGCACGCCTATGCTCATACCTGTCTCAGAACTCACCGCTTTGCTGGTGCTTGCCACCGCCGCGAGCTTCACACCCGGGCCCAACACCACCTTGTCAACAACCATGGGGGCACAAGCCGGCGTGCGTCATGCGCTGCCATTTACCCTGGGCGTACCCGTGGGTTGGTGTGCATTGCTGCTGCTAAGCGCCTTGGGCGTAGGGGCCACGCTCACGCAGCAGCCGCAGTTGCGCGGCCTGATTGTGAGTGTTGGCTCTGGCTATTTGTTGTGGCTTGCATGGCGCTTGGCACGCGCGCCTTCCAAACTCAGCGCATTGGCACAAACGCCACTGCGAATAGGGTTTTGGCAAGGTGTGGCCTTGCAGTTTGTCAACATCAAAGGCTGGATGTTGGCCTTGAGCATTGCCGCGGGTTGGCTCAACGACCCCGCCACGCTGTGGCAGCGCGCGTTGTGGGTGTTGCCACTGATGGCGTTTTACGGATTCAGCAGCAACTTGCTGTACGCATGGGTGGGCTCACAGCTGCGTGCCTGGCTGCAAGAGGGCGCGCGCATGGCCTGGTTTAACAAAGGCATGGGCGGCTTGCTAGGCGCCACCGCTGTGTGGATGCTTCTGACAAACGTGGTGCTGACGTGAACAAACAGCCACAAGAGATCAAGGGCTATGTGCTGGGCCTGATGGGCGTCACCATTTTTGCCGCCACTTTACCCATTACAAAAATTGCAGTGGGCAGCGCAGACGCGCCGCTGATGAGCGGCCAGTTTGTAACGCTGGCACGCGCGGCCATTGCGGCACTGCTAAGCGCACTGTGGTTGCTGTGGGTGCGCCCGCCACTGCCGCGTGCGCGCGAATGGCTTTGGCTGGCCATTACCGCCGGTGGTGTGGTCATTGGCTTTCCGCTGTTTATGGGCTTGGCCATGCGCCACGTTGACGGCATACATGCCAGTGTGGTGCTGGGTGCGCTGCCGTTGGTGACTGCCGTATTCAGTGCGTTGCTGCACGGTCAGCGCGCACCTGCAAAATTTTGGTGTGCAGCCCTTTTGGGAACAGCATTAGTGATGCTGTTTGCCATGTGGCAAACACCGAATGCACACACCACTGCATGGGGCAGCTTTGCTGTTAGCAGCGCAGACCTGTTGTTGCTGGCCGCTGTGGTGTGTGCATCTATGGGCTACACCACCGGCGCGCAGCTGGCGCGAACCCATCGTTCAGAGACAGTCATCAGTTGGGCGCTGGTGATTGCCAGCCCCATCACTTTGCCCGGCATGTGGCTCACGTGGCCAACCGACACCATGCCCACCGCATCTTGGTTGGCGCTGGGCTACGTGGCTTTGTTTTCTATGTGGATAGGTTTTTTTGCGTGGTACCGCGGCTTGGCACTGGGCGGTGTCATGCGCGTGAGCCAGGTGCAATTGCTGCAGCCATTTCTGGGCATCTTGTTTTCTATTCCACTATTGGGCGAGCAATGGTCTTGGACCGCCGCCGTCTTTGCCGCCGCTGTAGTGGCATGCGTGATGGTGGGCCGGCGCGCCTTGCGCAACGCCCAATAGGCCATGGGGCACACTTGAAGACGTTTAACAACCACTGCACAACATGAACAACATGAACAACCAACTAGACCACATCGTGATTGGCGCAGCCACGCTTGAGCAAGGCGTGGCTTGGTGTGAGGCCACGCTGGGCGTGGTGGCAGGTCCGGGTGGCGAGCATTTGCACATGGGCACACACAACCGGCTGTTGCGTATTTCCAGCGAGGCTTTCCCAGCCGCCTACCTTGAAATCATTGCCACTGCACCACACTTGGCAGCGCCCACCGTGCAACCGCGCTGGTTTGACCTGGACAACGCCGCGGTACAGCGCAGCTTGCAAACCCGCGGCCCGCAGCTGCTGCACTGGGTGGCGCAAACCACAGACATTGCAGCAGCGTGCGCCGCCACCGAGGCGCTTGGTGTGAACCTGGGCCAGCCGCAGTCTGTGTCGCGCATGACGCCGCGCGGCTTGCTGCAGTGGTCTTTTAGCGTAAGCCCCACTGGCCAGCGTCCTATGCAAGGCGCCCTGCCCCACCTCATTCAGTGGGCCAAGGCATCGCCAGTAACCCACATGCCTGGGAGCGAACTGAACCTGGCCAGCGTGACCATAGGTGGCGCGCCTGATGTGGTCAACACGCTTGAGCAATGCGCGGCGGCCTTGCAATTGCCGGGCATTCAAGTAGCCAGCGCGGGGGCAGCCAACATGCCTGCACTTCGCGTGCAGCTCAACACCCCCAAGGGTGTGGTGTGGCTTGATGCAATTGACTTGTCTTGACCGTTTACAAACCCACAGACAAAAACCAGTCCTGCCCGCACGGCTCAAGCCGACCATAGTGGCTCTACGTCACCGCCGCGACTGTTTGAAGACGCCCATGTGGACACAATCCGCCACATGGGACACCTCTATCTAGTACGCCATGGCCAGGCTTCTTTTGGCGCCGACAACTACGACCAGCTCAGCCCACTGGGCGCACAGCAAAGCGTTCGTCTAGGCAAATACTTTGCGGCCAAAGGCTGGCAATTTGACACCGTGGTCACAGGCAGCCTGGCGCGCCACACTCAAACGTGGGCAGGCATAGAGCAAGGCATGGGGCTGACAGCAGGCGCCATGCACGTGCAGGTAGAACCCGGCTTGAACGAATACGACAGCCACGCAGTCATAGCCGCCATACACCCAGGGCCACTGCCTGCTGTCAGCGAGCCAGGCGCCTACCAAACCTATTTCCGCCTGCTGCGCGACGGTCTGCGCGCGTGGATGGACGGCGTGCTCACACCACAAGGCATGCCCAACTACGACGACTTTAGAGCGGGCATATTGGAGGCACTCAAACGTGTGCGCGATGACAACCTGGGCAAGCGCGTGTTGGTGGTCAGCAGCGGTGGACCCATCTCTACAACAATGGGCTACCTGCTGGGCACATCAGCAGAAACAACGATTGAGCTGAACTACCAAATACGCAACACGGCGCTGACTGAATGCCGGATTACGCGCAAGGGGTTGAGACTGGTTGGCTTTAATGGGCTGCCGCACCTGGACGGTGTGGGGGATGAGGGCATGCATACGCATACCTGAGTGTTTGGGATGAGCCGCAGGCAGCTCTCACAGCCAGCCCCTTTACCCGCGCAGCGTACTGCCAGCCAACCCATCAATCTCGCCAAACAACTGGCACAAAGATGCCGCCGCGGCATCAATCACAGCCTGCCCTTTTGCCGCAGTGGCAGCGGCCGCATTACCTGCTGCACCGGCCGGGTTGATGTCTTGCATTTGCCAAGCCAACTTGGCGCTTTTGCCATTACCCAACACCGCTGTACTCGCCGCCCTGAGCTCTGACGTAGACGCAAAATGTTGCGCAGCGGCCATGTCTACCAGGCCGGGCTTGATGGCCAGCATCATGGACGTCTCAATGTCCCCGGCGTGTGAGCCAAAGCGGTGTTCGTGTGCGCTGAACAAGGCGTGCACCTCGTCGCCCAGCGGCAGGCCAAACCAGTTCACGCTCACCACCAACATGCCTAGGCGGTTGCGCAAGTCGCGCGCGACCAGGTCTAGCGCACCAACTTGCCCACCGTGCGCATTGAACAACACCAGCTTATTCACACCGCTGGCGTGCACAGCCTCGCCCAACTCTGTCCACAGTTGAATGAGCGTGGTGCTGCGCAAGCTCAGCGTGCCAGCAAACTTGGCGTGCTCTGGGCTAAAGCCAACCGGCTGCAATGGCAATGCCAGTACAGATGCGCCAAATGACTGGGCACGCGCAAGCTCAAGCGCACCAGCCAATACCTGTTGTGCCAAGTCACTGTCAACGCTTAGTGGCAAGTGCGGCCCGTGTTGCTCTGTGGCACCCAAGGGCAGCACGGCAATGGCGCGGCTGCGGTCAAGCTCTAAAAAGTCTGGCGACTTGAGGTCGGCCCAGTGACCAATGTGGGCGCGGTTGGAAGATGTGGCGCTGTGCATGGCAGCAGTGTAATACGCAAGGCTGGATAATGAGCGGGCGCGCTTGTGGAACCAACCCAGGCGCGTCGCCTCTCACAAGCTCCATACTTCACCACCTGCACACCACATGTTGTTTCGCCATACCGCCGCCGCTCTTACTGTTGCGCTGTTAAGCCTTGCTGTCGGTATTGGCAACGCATCTGCCCAGACAACATCTGGCTACAACGCGTTAACAGACCTGGGCATGGTCAATGCGCCAGCGACGACCATTGCCGAGGACGGCATAGAGTCGTCCCGTGTAGTGGCCAGCGACCAGACAAAGGCCCAGCTATTGGCCTATGCACCCAATGGCGTGACCCCCGGGCAAACCATTTGGCTGGGTTTACGCATTGCGCATGCACCCAACTGGCACACCTACTGGAAAAACGCTGGGGACTCTGGGCTGCCCACCACATTAAGCTGGCAGTTACCCAATGGCTGGCAAGCGGGCGAGTTGGCCTGGCCTACGCCCAAAAAATTTCCACTAGGTCCCTTGGCCAACTACGGCTTTGACGGCCACGTTCTGCTGGCCACGCCTGTGCTGCTGCCCGCCCAACTGGACAGCAGCAACACCGTGCGCCTGGAGGCCAGCTGGCTGGCGTGCAAAACAGAGTGCATTCCCGAAGACGCCGAGCTTGACATCGCACTGGGCACCCATACGCCACTCACAAAGCACAAAGCCTTGTTTGACGACACATTCAGCCGCGCACCCAAGGCGATTGAGGCGCAAGCCACACTGATACCCACGGCTACTGACACCACTTGGCGTGTTGCCGGACTGCCCGCGCAATGGGTGGGCCAACAAATAGAGTTGTTTCCAGAGGTCACAGGCCTTATTGCGCCGGGTGCGCCCTGGACACAGGCTTGGAGCTCAGACAATGGCCAGGCCGTATGGACAGCACAAGTGCCGCAGCACGCGTTCAGGGCAGACGCGCCCCAGCGTGTTGCGACTGTATTGGCGCTGGCGGCACAAATCAAAGAGCAGCCCTCAGATGCGGGCGTACTGGTACAGGTGGCACTTAACGGCGCATGGCCAGCGGTGGCCCAGCCTGCGGCGGTTAGCCCTGCACTGCAAAGCGCTCTAGATGCCTCTGCCGCCAAAGCAAGCACCAATACAGCGGTCAACAACGGCGCTGAAGCCACCACCCTGGTGCTCACCTTGGCAGCGGCCATGCTAGGCGGCTTGTTGCTAAACCTCATGCCCTGCGTATTTCCGGTATTGGCGCTGAAAGTATTGGCGTTTGCACAGCCCAGCCAAAGCCATGCCAGCCACAAACGCTCGGGCCTGGCCTATACCGCCGGTGTGGTGTTGTCGTTTGTGGCGTTGGGCGGTTTGCTGCTGTCGCTGCGCGCTGCGGGTGAGGCCTTGGGCTGGGGTTTTCAACTGCAAAACCCAGTGGTGGTGGCCGCGCTGGCATTGTTGTTTGTGCTGATTGCACTGAACTTGTTTGGCGTGTTTGAGTTCGGCAACCTGCTGCCACAGCGGGTATTGAATGCCCGCGCGCACAACCCAAGCCTGGATGCGTTTTTGTCTGGCGTGCTGGCCACGGCTGTGGCCTCGCCTTGCACGGCACCCTTTATGGGCGCGTCATTGGGCTTGGCCATTGTGTGGCCTACAGGTCAGGCGCTGGCTGTGTTTCGCACTGGGCCTGGGCATGGCCGCGCCTTACTTGCTGGCCAGCTGGCTGCCAGGGCTAGCCAAGCGTCTACCCCGGCCAGGGCCCTGGATGGCCACTTTTAAAACACTCATGGCCTTCCCCATGCTGGCCACTGTGGTGTGGCTGGTATGGGTGCTGGGCCAGCAAACCAGCATGAATGGCGCAGCAGCCCTGCTGCTCGTCATGCTGGCGCTGGCCTTTGCGGTATGGGCTTGGCAACGAGGCGCAAACCCCAGGGCAACACGGGTATGGCGTGCAATCGCTGCAGGTCTTCTCGCGGTGATCGTTTGGGCATTTTGGGCGCCTGCCACAACGGTCTTAAACACCGCAACTACGTCAACCACCAGCAGCAGTAACAGCGCAGCAGGTTGGCAACCGTGGACGCCCACCGCCGTCGAACAACACCTGGCCCAAGGCCAACTGGTCTTTGTAGACTTCACCGCCGCGTGGTGCGTAACCTGCCAAGTGAATAAGCTCACCACACTGGCCAGCACCGACGTGTTGCAAGCCTTTGAGGCCAATAACGTGGCCTTGCTACAAGCCGACTGGACCAAGCGCGACCCTGCTATTACGGCGGCGCTCAACGCCTTGGGCCGCAGCGGCGTGCCCACCTATGCGGTCTACCGCGCAGGCGCGGCGCCTGTGGTGCTCACCGAAATACCAAGCCCTGCCGAGGTAATTGCCGCCGTGAGCCGCTGATTCCTGGCCTGCCACCGGTCTGGCCAAGCCACGCCCAAACAGCCCCAACAAACTGCGACAATTAAGCCCATGTTTGCTCCACTACAAAACGACACCTTCATACGCGCTTGCTTGCGCCAGTCCACCACCCATACCCCCATTTGGCTCATGCGCCAAGCTGGGCGCTACCTATCTGAATACCGCGACACGCGGGCCAAAGCAGGCAGTTTTATGGGCTTGGCCACCAACACCGACTACGCCACAGAGGTCACGCTGCAGCCGCTTGAGCGCTTCGATCTGGACGCGGCGATTTTGTTCTCGGACATTCTTACGGTGCCAGACGCCATGGGCCTGGGGCTTAGCTTTGCCATTGGCGAGGGCCCCAAATTTGCCAAAACCGTGCGCGATGAAGCCGCTGTCAACGCCTTGGCTGTGCCAGACATGGCCAAGCTGCAATACGTATTTGACGCGGTGACATCCATTCGCAAAGCGCTCAACGGGCGCGTACCGCTGATAGGCTTTTCAGGCAGCCCATGGACGTTGGCTTGCTACATGGTTGAGGGCGGCGGCTCCAGCGACTACCGCCTGGTTAAAACGCTGATGTACCAGCGCCCAGACCTGATGCACCGCATCTTGGACATCAACGCGCAATCTGTGGCGCAGTATCTCAACACCCAAATCGAAGCAGGCGCACAGGCCGCCATGATTTTTGACAGCTGGGGCGGTGTGTTGGCCGACGGTATGTTTCAGCAGTTCAGCATGGCCTACACCCGCCGCGTGCTAGAGCTGGTACACACCGAGTACGAGGGTGTGCGTATTCCACGCATTGTGTTTACCAAGGGCGGCGGCATGTGGCTGGACGACATGGGCCAACTGCCATGTGATGTGCTGGGTATGGACTGGACGGTCAACCTGGCCCATGCGCGCGCAAAACTGGGCAACACCCACGCCTTGCAAGGCAACCTGGACCCCAACTCTTTGTTTGCAGCACCTGAACGTGTGGCACAGCTGGGCCGTGACGTACTAGACAGTTTTGGCAAGCCACACACCGGCGAGGGCACTGGCCCCACCCATATTTTCAACCTGGGTCATGGCATTAACCAGTTCACA